>NZ_JBFRDK010000134.1:0-17603 GCF_052113545.1 Paenibacillus sp. TAF43_2 | reverse complement strand
GATACAAGTTTAGCCGACTAGACTCTTCTATAAAAAAAGCGCAAAAGAAAAAGAAGCCGGCCAAATAATGGCCAGCTCCTCTTATTTACGCATTATAACTTATTCAATCCGTTCCAAATTGCCATTAGCATCCATCTTGAATCTCGGCTTAGCTTCATCGTCATTCGTTAAAACGGTAAGCCTTCTTGCACGATCCATAATTTGAATAAGTGTCTTGTAATCGTCGTTCACAGCACGGTAATCCGTTTGAACATTGTTAACCTCTTTGGACAATCTCTCATTCTGATCACGCAAACGGTATAGCTCTTCCTCTTTGTCTTTCAGTTCCTTCTCATACCATTTGAGTTGGCGGGTTAAATCCTGATAGGTCGTCTTCCATCCACGGAGAAAACGAATAACAGCATCTACCGATAAACTTTCCTCGATTGCACCACTCTCTTGCTTGAATCCACGTTCTTCCGTTTCAAAAACGGCAATCGATGAAACATGCGGCGTTGCGATAATCGTTTGTTTTTTTAAATAATTTCGCTTCTGGCGCTGCTGTTTAGCGATTTGTATTGCATCCTCATACCTTTTGCGAACGCAACTGTTCCAGCGGAATCCGCATGCTGCGGATGTACGCCCAATTCGTTCGCCCACTTCTTCAAATGCTGCAAGCTGAGTACTACCTTCGCGAATATGGCGTAGTGTAACCTCGGCGAGAATTAAATCATCGTCCGGACTCCACGCATCTTGTCTAACTGCTGTCATGCAACAAAAACCTCCTAACGTAAAGGCGCTTACTTTATCTCTATGCCCTTGGTAGAGTTCATAGAATCTATTGGATACTAATTTGTATAACCAAATTTTCAATTACTCATACATGTTAGCTCTTATATTTGAGCAAACTATATCTAAGTCAACAGGAGTTAATTAGATGCAAACAAAAAATTTGCGATTTCTTCACGTATTTTGGTTTACACTTATTACACCAAACGTTATAATGATCATTAGAAAATCGGGTCGCAGCGAAAGGGGGATGTTATCATGGCACGTATGTATCGGGTACTTGGCTTTTGGACCCTGGTAATCGGACTTATGGCTTTCGCAGGCCATATGACGGAATTTGCGCTATTGTTTTTTGCACAAGCCGTTGCTTTCGTATTTCTAGGCTACTTGAATTTCTCCGAAAGAACTTACATTGTAATGTTCTGGGGATATATGATCATTTCATTCGTGGGTTTCACGTATTGGTCGGTCTTCAAGATGGACTTGCCGTTCTAAACAAAGGCGTCAGCGAAATACGCCAAGGCAAGCTTTAATCAAAGCCATGAAAGAACAACCATTATCCTAAATGATAATGGTTCGTTATGCGCTTAAGGTAAGAACAAACAAGAGTACATATGAGTTCTTTTCCTTAAACAAAAAAGTGTCAGCCCCTTAAGGGCTGACACTTTTTTTGTATTGGATTTAACCTTTTTCCAAAACCATCACTTTAAACGTCTCACTCATTTGATCGCTGAGCAGCAGCTGCCTAATCGCTCTATTCCTTCGCGCTTCTTTGCTGAAAGGATCCGTACTGTTATGATTTTGAAGCATATTCATTACGCCGTGCTCAATTAAAAATTGTTTTTGTGTCATATAGCTTGTTACTTGAAAACCGCCCTCTTCAGCAGAATGATGGATAAAGGTAAAAGGGACATGTGAAGTGATATCCTGCTCCCCGATTCGACTATATGGATTTGTGTTCGTCTGATGGTGCGAATAACACATAAGAGTACCAAGCATCCGGTGCTCCGCCGCATATTCCTCCGCTTTATGCCCATAATCAATAATGACGACACGTCCGCTAGTCATTACGGCTTCAAGCTTATTAAGGAAGTCAACTGCACCAGCATGCACCTCCGTTTGCTGCCCTTCAAGCAATTGAATATGATCCCGATTAAGCCAATTTGTAATCCGAGTATCGGTAAGCGGCATTTGAACCTCAACGAAGCCACGCTCATCATGATAAGCAACGCCTAACTCCATCAGTTCTCCATTCACTAGCTGCACACGGTGTACGGGAAAAGCATCAAACAGCTCGTTTGCGAGCACAATCGATGGCTGCTTAAGCCAGGTTTCCCCCCAAGCATCTTCCGAGGATGACAGCAGCGGTTCTGCATCCGATAAGCAGCTAATATCTGCAAAAGCATTCCGTGCTGCTTCAGCATGCGCAGGATGATCCTCAATTAGAATTGGCTGCATTTTTCTTTTCCAATCCAAGTCTCGCTCACAACCTGCAGCCGCAATTTGAGCTGACAATCGCCCCGTTCCTGCTCCCCACTCAATCAGTTTAAGCGGCTTATCCACTAATGCCGCATAGTCCAGCGCATATTTCGCTAGAACTTCAGCAAGCACCTGCCCAATGCCTGAGCTCGTATAAAAATCACCCTCCTTGCCCACTCTAATTGGCCCTGAACGGTAATAACCATATTGCGGATCATATAGACATGCCTGCATATATTGAAAAAAAGAGATGCATTTGACTGAACTCCAGCCTCCATCTTCATCTACAAGCTTGCCATACGTTTTTGCACCTGCTATTTTTTCCGCAATTGAGGCTGCGAGCTCGTTTTCCATCATCATAAGGTTCATCCTTYTCCAATTGTAAGATATAATAGAATGGATTGCCGCATAAAATGAATGCTGAGGAGGGACGATGCCGTTGACATTGCCAGCCAGGCGCAATCGATTTTCTATCGCAGCCACTTCGATGCTACTCATCTTTTTGTTCCTGTTTCGGCTTCCCGCTTGGGCAGAGCCTCTGCCGGCTGATGAGGCGGATATGCATGCACTGCTTGAGAAAAGCTTGTCTGTCGTGGAAATCGATAAAGAAATCATCCGCATACAAGAACAGAAGCAGCAGCTCATGCTGACGATGACGGACACGGAGAAGCAGCTGCTCATACAAGAACAGCAAATAGCGGACAAGCAAGAAGAAGCAGGAAATGTGCTGCGCGCTTACTATATGGGAGAACGAGATTTTTTGCTTAGCGCTCTTTTATCGTTCGATTCATTATCGGAGTTGTTTCAAATGCTGGATTATGCCGAAATTATACTTACTCAAGACAAGCATACCTTGAATACATATGTCGAGCAATACAAGAAAGTTAAAGTGGGTTATGAGAAGCTTGAAGCTAGGCAGAATGAGCTGAGTACGATTGAACAACAGCTCAAAACGCAGAGAGAGCGTGTAGTTGCGCTTGAGAAGCAGCTTGACGAGCAGCTAGCTGGCAGATCAGATGCCGATCGCATACGCATTTTGATGAAGGAGCTTACTTCTTACTGGGAAACAGCAGGAATAGCTGAAGTGAAACAATATTTCCGAGCACTCTCGAAGGCGATGCAGAAGCTGCCAAGCTGGGTACAAGAAAATAAGCAGCTGCTCGAAATAAAAGGTTTTCAATACACCATTCGAGTGCCCGAAGATGATTTAAATACATTCCTTCGCGAGCAAAATGATATCTTCAATCATTTCTCTTTTGAATTCATTGATGACAAGGTCATTGCTCAAGGAAAACGCGACAACATGGAAATAAAAATCAGCGGTCACTACACGATCGAAAATGATCCCAAAAACGCCATCCTATTTCATGTCGATGAACTCATATTTAATGGCTTCTCCCTTCCTGACACGACACGCAGTGCGCTCGAGAAGGAATTCGATCTCGGCTTTTATCCTGATTTAATCGTTTCGTTTCTTAAAGCGAACGCTGTTGAAATGAAAGACGGAGAACTGACCATCAAGCTCAGCCTAAAGTTATAGCTGCTGTCATTATTCATCTAACAAGCAAAAAACAGCCTGCCATCATTGCAAAATGAGGCCGGCTGTTTTCATTTCACTCTAAAGCGGCAAGCGACTTCATATATTCAGCCAATTGAAAATTGCCATCGGAAAACATTCTCCATAACTTCTCCCTTTGACGCCATTTCTCAGGCCAAATTGGATCTGAAATCGGGAGATTTTCATCTGCGAGCTTAGTGTTCAGCGCATTTTTCCACCAAGCAGGCGGGATATGAATTTGCTCGCTTTGAAGGGTGCTGTTAAACGAATATAATGAAGATCTTGCAGGTAAAAAGCCAAATCGGTCATAGGTCATCTGTTGATTCATTAATTCGGTCATTTCCCCAATCCAAAGCATCGCTTCCTCTTCTTCATCGCTGTTTGAGGAAATCGCGTAGCTTCGTCCATTCAACCATGGATAATAGACTTGCTCACGATCAATCGTTAATTTCATTCGCAAATCCTCATTTAAACGCTCGTATTGATTCCACGGAATTACAGCTGCAAACAGATTATTATTTTGAAACTCCTCTGCTAATTGATTGATTGCATCCACATCGATTCTGCTCAAATTCACTTCCATTTGTTGAAACCATTCCAGCTGCTGAGTCTGCTGCTCACTCAGCGGAAGCAATTTCAACAAGTTGGATGGTTTCGTTTGAAACGCAGCTAACCAAGTTAGCTGCTGCTGCAAATCGCCTGCACTCCAGTTTACAATACTCGCTTGCGGATGAAGCTCGATCATTTTTGAAGCGGCGGCTTGAAAGGAAGCAAAGTCAGAAGGAGGCTCCTTAAGACCAGTCTCCTTAAGCAGTGCAGAGTTCCAAACAATGATATATGGGTTTAAGTCCTTTGGTACGCCCCATAAATAACCGTTCCATCTGAGCGAATCAAGCAATCCTGTCATTTGATCGGTGAGCGTGTCACCTGTCATCATGCTGTCTGCAGGCTTTAGAAACCCTCGTACAGCAAATGATCTAACCCATCCATTATCTAACAGCATAATATCTGCGGCTTCTCTCTGCTGGCTCTGAAGCGTCCACAGATCATATGCTCTTTCCTTATTCGGCTCATTTGAAAGCTCGACTTGAATATGAGGGTATTTCATCATAAAATTCCGGTTTAATTCCTGAAGCTGTTGATATTGCATGTTCGGCAAGGAAACGCTTACAGTAATGTCAGACAGCTGATCCACAACAAGCGTACCGGGAGCGGGTTGAACATTTGTTTTTCCGTCAGGCTTTCCGATGCTTGTAGGGTTCGCATTTCGTGAGAATGGGATAAGTAATAATGCTGCTAACAGTAATGTGCCGAATAAAACCAGCACGTATTTTCTGGGAGTCACAGCCTTCTTCCTTTCATCCTTAAAACTACTAAAAATAGGATAACAATAATTTGTTTTTTTGTCCAAACAACCTTCAATTTTTTGCAATAAAAAAAGCCCCTCTTCGAAGAGGGGCACAGTCGTTATAGTAAATCCGCTGCCAATTGGGCTAGTTTGGAGCGTTCGCCTTTCTCAAGCGTCATATGGCCGCTGATGCCTTCTGCTTTAAAGCGCTCCACAATATGGGTCAATCCATTGCTGATCGAATCCAGATAAGGGTGATCTATTTGCTCGGGATCTCCCATAAGAACGATTTTACTTCCTTCACCGACCCTCGAAACAATCGTTTTCACCTCATGTTTCGTAAGGTTCTGTGCTTCATCAATAATAATGAATTGACCGGGAATAGATCGGCCGCGAATGTAAGTTAAAGCCTCGACCTGAATGCTGCCCATTCCCATCAATATTTTATCAATGTCGCCTGATTTCTTCGTATCGAACAAATACTCCAAATTATCATAAATCGGCTGCATCCATGGCCGCAGCTTCTCTTCCTTCTCGCCTGGCAAATATCCGATATCTTTCCCCATAGGTACGACAGGCCTTGCGATTAGCAGCTTCTTGTATTTATGCTCATCCTCCGTCTTCAGAAGACCCGCTGCCAGCGCGAGAAGCGTCTTACCCGTACCAGCCTTGCCGGTAAGTGTCACGAGCGGAACGTCGTCATTTAGAAGCAGCTCAAGCGCCATGCGCTGCTGAGCATTGCGAGCCGTTATTCCCCAAACCGGATCATTGCTTAAAAATAAAGGCTCAAGCCTTGCCCCGTCTTGGCTAACCTTAAGCAGCGCTGACTTCGAGGTTCCCATTTCATCGCGCAAAATCACAAATTCATTCGGGTTTAATCGAATGTTCAAGTGCATGTTGTTAACTGTAAGGAAGCGATAAGTGTAAAATTCGTCGATGACTGCGGGATGAACATAAAGCGTCATATAGCCCGAATAAAATTCCGACGAAACAACAACCCGATCAGATAAATAATCTTGAGCCTGCAAGCCTAGAACATCAGCTTTGATACGAACGAGTACATCCTTGCTAACTAATACGATACTTTGTTTCTCCGGCTCATTTTCCTGTTCTATATGGTAATTCAGCGCAACCGCCAAAATCCGATTATCGTTGGACATTTCCCCAAACATTTCTTGTACTCGCATGAAGCTGCGGTGATTTAATTCTACCTTGAGCAAGCCGCCGCTAGGCAGTTCAATCCCTTCATGCAAGTGGCCTATTTCTCTCATCTTATCGAGCAGACGCGAGATCGAACGCGCATTTCGTCCTAATTCATCAGCCAACCTCTTCTTTGAATCAATTTCTTCCAACACAACCGCGGGAATTATGACTTCATTATCGTCGAAAGCAAAAATCGCTTGCGGATCATGAAGCAGCACATTTGTATCGAGCACGAATATTTTTTTCATGAGAACCCTCCCGGTGTTGGATATTCATTAGAGGCCATACATAGCATATCGCTGCTGCGGGTAAACTATGGCGGACAGGTGACTATCAGCTTTTCATCGAGAAAAAAGAGGTGTCAAACATGTACAAATGGCTTACTTCTGCGATCATTGTTGCGATTGTTGCGACAGGTTGCAGCACCGTCGCACGGAATGAAACATCACCCTCTCCACGAAATGATGGCCGTGTCCATACGCAGCAAACCGAGCCAAGGAAAAAAGAAATTAAAAACTCGGAACAGGTTGCGGTACATCTGGAGCAGTTGGCCAAAGAAATTGACGGAGTTACGAACGCGCACTGTGTCGTGTTCGGGAATACTGCTATTGTTGGCATCGATGTAGACGCCAAGATGGAGCGTTCTAGAGTCGGTACAATCAAATATGCCGTAGCCGAAGCATTCCGTAAAGATCCATACGGTATAGATGCACTCGTGACTGCAGATATCGATATGTCCCAGAGAATCAATGAAATCGGTGCCGATATTAGACGTGGCAAACCGATATCCGGCTTTGCCGAGGAGATGGCCGATATTATCGGCAGAGTAATTCCACAAATGCCGCGTGATGTCATCCCTCAGGAACTCGAGAAACAAGCTCCAAAAATGAATAAGAAATTGTAAAGGCATCCCTGAAGACACAAAAAGCCTAGTGAGCTATCACTAGGCTTTCTTCATAGCTGCGAGAACCTGTACAACAAAGGTGTTCGCAGCAATATTGATATTCGGTTCCTCGCACGCAAGGGTAGCGGACAAGCTTACGACGTCGTCGTTCGCACTGAGCCCACCAGAAAAGTTCAAGGCCAGTCCGTCAGAAATCGCATCAATTCTGTGCATTAGAACGATAGATTGCTTATGCAAAATTTCGATCGGTAGCTCGGATACTAAGGATACGGAATTGGTCATTCGCATGACCTCCTTCTGAACAGATTTCAAAAATGGCCTCTGTAGATTTATTATAGCTATAATATTAGCTATAGTCTACGGTTATTCAGCCATTTTTGCTTGGAGTGCAGCCCGAGCTTCCTTCAGCTTCTCTTCGTCCATATAAACATAAGGACTTCTCCAAGTTCCTTCAAGAGGGATGAATGTAATATCATTGCGGCTTAAACCCAAATAAGTCGTCATCATATTTTTAATTTCTTTGGAAGGCATATCCAGCGTCAAGTTTTTGCCGACTGCTTGCATAACGGACCCAATCTTCGTAACGCCGTCAAATGATTTCATCTTGTCCGTCAGTGCTCCGATAACTTGGCTCTGACGAGCATTGCGTTCAAAGTCGCTTGACATGTTTTTCCCATTATTTGATTTCCGGTAACGAACAAAGTCTAGTGCTTTCTCACCGCTTAGCGTTTGAACGCCTGGTTCCAAGTCGATATTTGTTCCATCAGCAGAGTCCTTGTATTTCATACGCTTATCAACATCCACTGTCACGCCGCCAAGTGCATCAACAACATCTGCGAATCCTTGGAAATTAATGACTGCAGAGTATTTAATGTCGATGTCGAACAGCTTGCTCATGACGTTCCGCACTTCTTGCTTCGCATCCGCATAAGCTGCTTCTTTGCTTAATTTCTTCTTATTGAGCGCATTCATATAGAAATCAGCGTAAAAGCTATTGGCTTTGCGAGCTCGATATCCTTCGATATCAATGTTAGTATCCCGAGGAATGGTAACGATAGTAGCACTCTTCGAATTCGGATTAAATACAGCGACCATCATAACGTCCGTATTCAAACCTCCTCCATGAGCACGAGCATCGATCCCCATCAGAAGCATGGCAACTGCCTTCTCATTTACAGCTTCTCCAGGCGGTATAACAACCTCTTCATCAACTGGCGATGAAATTTCATCAATGGCTTTATCCGCTTGCAAGACCAAATAAGTTAAACCCGCAGCTACGATCAGAAGTATTGAAAATAGCAATGTGAAAAAGATTTTCATTGCCGAGCGTTTTTTTCGCGGCTTCTGCTTTTTTGGTTTTGCTGGTGGACGAGAGCCCGTTCTTGGTGGTAATGCTGTTGATCCTTTACTCATATGATCCACCTTCAAGTTCAGTTGTATTTGGGATTGGATTCAATATCCGTCAAGAGCTGTTCACCCAGCTCACGAGGATAAAGCTGAAGTTTGGTACGGCCATCCTTCTCGTATTTCACATGAACCATCGTATCATCGGTCTTCGTAATTACAAATTCCGTCAACCCATGATCCTCCGTCAATATTTGCTCAAAAAACGATAATGTCTCAAATGCTGCATTGTCATCGGGACGAGCATCAGCAACCAGCTTGATTTGAAGCCAGTTGAATAGTGCGTCCTCGAACTTCATTTGCCGGATTCCGCATTTGGTGACTGACTGTCATTTGGTTTGTTGCCCTTCCATTTGTCGTACAATTGACGACCACGGAGCATAAGCATCATAAGAACGGCTACTCCCATACATTGAATGATTGGCAGCTTGTCCACCTGCAAAATCATTAGAACGAAAGAGCCGAAGGCAATCAATGCATACACTAAAATTTCTTTAAATAACGGAAGCTTCTGCTGTGCACGAAATACTTTATTGAATATGTATATCGTAAAACCCAGAATGATTAAATAAGAGACTAGCTTATGATCGCTTAGCCATGCTTGCATATCGTATTCCTCCTTCATTCATTGTAAACGGCTTTCGCCGTGCTTTAGTTGCACAGTACGCATAACACTGTGAAATATAAGTGGGATTATAAGTTAAGCAACTTATAATCCCACTTATATTTTAAAGAAAACGTAAGGCTTTGCAGAGCAAAACCTTACGTTCATTTAGAAAACTAATCTTACACGCTTGCTTGCGCATTTTTACGGTTTTTGTCCGCACGTTCGCGCTCGCTTTTGTTCAAAATTTTCTTGCGAAGACGAATCGTCTTCGGAGTAATTTCACAGAACTCATCATCATTCAAGTACTCAAGCGCTTGCTCAAGTGAGAATAGACGCGGGCTCTTCAATGTTACGGTATCGTCTTTACCTGCTGAACGAATATTGTTCAGTTGTTTTACTTTACAGATGTTTACGATGATGTCGTTCTCGCGAGTGTGCTCGCCAACGATCATACCTTCATAAATTTCTGTACCTGGCTCCAAGAACTGAATACCGCGATCCTCTACGCCCATCATGCCGTAGAATGTTGATACACCATTTTCACTTGCAACAAGAACGCCTTGGCGACGGCCGCCTACACCAGCGCCAGCTAGAGGTCCATAGCTGTCAAAAGCGTTGTTCATAATGCCGTAGCCGCGTGTCAACGTCAAAAATTGTGTACGGTAGCCAATCAAGCCGCGAGCAGGGATTTTGAATTCTAGACGCACCTGGCCGTTGCCGTTGTTGATCATGTTGATCATTTCTGCTTTACGAGTTCCTAGGCTCTCCATTACTGCGCCCATGCTCTCTTCAGGCAAATCAATAAGAAGACGCTCGTAAGGCTCTACTTTCGAACCATCGATTTCCTTAATGATAACTTCAGGTTTGGATACTTGAAGCTCGAAACCTTCACGACGCATGTTCTCGATAAGAATGCCAAGGTGAAGCTCACCGCGACCTGAAACGACAAAAGCATCAGGGCTGTCTGTCTCGTCAACGCGAAGTGCTACGTCTGTCTCAAGCTCTTTGAATAGACGCTCACGAAGTTTACGGGAAGTTACCCATTTTCCTTCACGGCCTGCAAACGGACTGTTATTAACGAGGAAAGTCATTTGAAGTGTTGGCTCATCGATTTTTAAAACCGGCAACGCTTCTGGATTTTGTGGATCTGCAATGGTTTCTCCGATGTTGATTTCACGAATACCAGCAATCGCAACGATATCGCCCGCTCCTGCTTCTTCGATCTCAACACGTTTCAAACCAACGAAACCAAACAGTTTCTCAATTCTTGCTTGCTTAACTCCGCCTTCACGAGTCATAACGGCAACGGTTTGCCCTTGTTTAATCATGCCGCGGTTAACACGACCGATTGCAATACGGCCAAGGTATTCGTTGTAATCCAGCAAAGTTACAAGGAATTGCAACGGCTTCTCTGTGTCTTCAGTTGGGGACGGAATGTTACTTACGATTGTTTCGTAAAGTGCTTCCATGTTCTCATCTTGTTTTTCTGGGTCAAGGCTTGAAGTACCCATCAATGCAGATGCATAAACTACTGGGAACTCAAGTTGAGCGTCATTTGCACCTAGTTCAATAAACAGGTCAAGAACCTCATCTACAACTTCTTGAGGTCTTGCATTTGGACGGTCAATTTTGTTAACTACTACGATTGGCGTTTGGTTTGACTCAAGCGCTTTGCGCAAAACGAATTTCGTTTGCGGCATACAGCCTTCAAATGCATCAACAACCAAAAGAACGCCGTCAACCATTTTCATGATACGCTCAACTTCGCCGCCGAAGTCAGCATGTCCAGGCGTATCAACAATGTTGATCAAATAGTCTTTGTAATTGATTGCTGTGTTTTTTGCCAAAATCGTAATACCGCGTTCACGCTCAATGTCATTTGAGTCCATTGCGCGCTCTTGCACTGCTTCATGGTCGCGGAACGTGCCTGATTGTTGTAGCAGTTTGTCAACCAATGTCGTTTTACCATGGTCAACGTGGGCAATAATTGCGATATTCCGTAATTTCTCTCTTGCTTGCATAACTTGTAATCCACTCCAATTGTTTTTTATTTAAATCTTTTACCAACGCTTGCGTTTGCTTAGCATCATCCAAACACCTGCTGCAATTAACGCAACAGCAATCGCATAAATCCCCCAGCTCCACAAAAGCACAAGAATGACAAACACAGCCGATGCGGCAGCAAGCGCAATCGATGCCGTGAGTACAACACGCGGTCTGGATGAACCGAACAAATAATATTCGTAAAGACCAGCTGCCACTCCAAAGATAAACAGCGGCCACAAATATTTCATACTATCCCATCCAAAAAGGTTGCAAACGACAAACAGCAGGGCATATACGACGAGCATTCCGCCTGGGACGAGCACGACCGCCGGAACTAATCTGCCGAAGTAGAGAACATGCAGAAGCACGCCGGGAATTAAGACGAGCAGCGGCCAGAAG
Organism: Paenibacillus sp. TAF43_2; assembly: GCF_052113545.1. Lineage (NCBI taxonomy): Bacteria > Bacillati > Bacillota > Bacilli > Caryophanales > Paenibacillaceae > Paenibacillus > Paenibacillus sp. TAF43_2. The sequence continues at coordinate 5,887 of NZ_JBFRDK010000134.1, read as the reverse complement.
ATTGCGCCCAGAAAGCTGAATACACCTAACTTGCCCAACAAAATAACGACCCCGGCTAACAGCAAAATGATTCCAGCGGAATATTTGTTATTAGGCATTCGCGTTCCGCTCCTTACAGCGCCTTTCGCATATGTTGACGAAAGACGACAGTTTTTATCTATATTAGTTTATAGGAACTGAGGCAAAAATACCAGTACGTTGCGAGGGTCTTAACAAAAAAAAAACCGTCCCGCATTATTTTGCGTGAACGGAGCGAGTCATAATCCTTATAAAACAGCCTTTTTTTTGACAATTGCGAGTACAATGACAAGCGGAACACAGAGCAAAGGAATGGCTTCAGCAAGCGTTTTTGACCCATGAAACAGCAAATCATTCATGCCAGGGTCATGCATTAGCATTCCACCTGCCGCATAAGCGAGTAAAGCTGCCCCAATATAGGAAAGAGCAGGAAATTTCTGAAGGAGCGTTCCCAACATTTGGCTTCCCCAAATAATCATAGGTATGCTGAGCGCAATTCCGAGCAAAATAAGTACAATATCTCCATCTGCTACCGCTGCAATAGCGAGAACATTATCAAGACTCATGACGAAATCGGCTACAACAATTGTCCATATCGCTTGACCAATCGTTTTTGCTTTTTTCACCGTATGCATATCCTGATTACCGCCTGCCTCTGCAAGCAGCTTAACCGCTATGTAGAATAATAGCAAAGCTCCTACGGCTTGTAAAAAAGGCACCTGAAGCAGTTTAATCGCTACGACGGTCAACACGCATCTTAAGCCTACTGCAGCCATTGCACCCCACCATACAGCCCGTTTACGCTGCTCTGGCGGCAGTTGGCCGCTAGCCATTGCAATCACAATGGCGTTATCCCCGCTAAGCAATACATTAATCAAGACGATTTCGATAAATATAATAAGGCTGTCCAAGTTACATACCCCCTCTAATCAGCTGTATGAACAAGCTGTGAGGAATATGTCCATAAAAATTTTTGAATCCCTCTTCACTGCGCAGCGTATTTATTGTAGACTTCAATATATTCCTTTTTATGGAAGGTGGAAATGACTTATGGAACTATTCTCTGTCGAGTTTTTCTCCGCCCTGCTGACCATCGTTTTTATCGACCTTATATTGGCCGGTGACAACGCCATTGTTATTGGGATGGCAGCACGAAACCTACCTAAGGAACAGCAGAAGAAAGCCGTTATATGGGGAACGGTTGGAGCGATTAGCATACGAATCATTGCCACCTTGCTTGTTGTTCAGCTTCTAAACGTTCCTTGGCTTAATCTTGTTGGAGGACTTCTCCTTGTATGGATCGCATACAAGCTTCTCGTACAGGATGATGCACATGATGGCATCAAATCTGGCAATACCCTTTGGCAATCGATACGTACAATCATTATTGCCGATGCGGCCATGGGACTTGACAACGTAATCGCAGTTGCAGGCGCAGCCCACGGGAACACTTTGCTCGTTATTCTTGGGCTTCTCATCAGCGTACCAGTCGTTGTATGGGGCAGTACGATATTCATCAAACTAATCAATCGCTATAATTGGATCGTTTATCTAGGCTCAGCGGTTCTTGCATATACCGCTGCGAAGATGATCACACATGAAAAATCGTTTACAGCATTTTTCGAGAATCAACTCCTCTTCTGGTCCTTTGTTATCGTAGTCATTATTCTTACAATCGCAGCTGGATTATTGACCAATAAAGGCAAAAAACAAAAGGAAGAACAATTAAATAGCGATTCCACTAAGGGAGAACATTGAAAAGACGTTGTGTAGTTGCATCCAGCAAGGGACTGACCCATGACGTGAGACAAATTAAAACACCTGCAAGAAATTGCAACCATGTCGTAAGATATAGAGACAACCTTGGAGGTGTTTTTACGTTGGCAACAAGAGTAAGTTATCCGGTGGAAACAAAAATGAAAGCCATTGAATTGAGAATAGCAGGCATACCAGTTAAGGAGATTCACCTGTTAAAACGGCAATTTCAAGCTGAAACACCGATGCATAAACTCTTCACGGATATTAAGTATTTACCAATTGGCGAAAAAATGATGTACCTATCGAGCATCCTCGATTTATAAAACGGAGAGATCGTAGCTAGCAGTTTATCAGATATGCAAGACACGACCTTTGTCCTAGATACAGTCATTACCAACTGTGTGTGGTGCGATTCTCCATAGCGATCAGGGAAGCGTCTACAYGTCCCATGAGTATCAGGAAGCTATAAAAAGAAAAGGCATTACCATGAGCATGTCCCGCAAGGGAACGCCCGCTGATAATGCACCATTGAATCGTTTCATTCCACACTAAAACTTGAAGGTGTTTTGATCCCTGTATGACAAATGGGGGGTCAGTCCCGCAGGAACGATACGCCTGCAAAGCTTCTTCATTCGCATTTAAAACCAGCTATCCTCGCCAGCGGTTTGGGCAGCCGTTTGAAGCTGCGGCGACAATAAAATTTCCTCCGTGCCGTCAACTGCAGCAGTGAGCAATTGATTATAATTAGGAATTAGAGCCTCAATCTTCTCAACGATACGAAGATTCGGATTCGTACTTGGTGATTTCGGCAAAAATAACGTACAGCAATCCTCATATGGCAAAATCGACGTTTCAAACGTCCCGATTCTCTCCGCCATCCGAATAATTTCATGCTTGTCCATCATAATTAATGGCTTAAGCTGCGGCAGATCTGTTGCTCGACCTATGACATTCATGCTCGGCAGCGTCTGGCTCGCAACCTGCCCTAAGCTCTCGCCAGTAACGATACCGTTTGCCCCATTGCGTTCTGCCAGCTGCTCTGTGATCCGAAGCATCGCCCTTCTCATTAATGTAATGATCAGATTATCGCTCTTCGCTTGTACTAGCGTAGTTTGAATTTCGGTAAAGGGCACAAGATGAAGCTTAATCGGCTCCCCGCTGAAATAGGATAATCGCTTTGCTAGCTCAATTACCTTATCTTTAGCCTGCTCGCTCGTGAATGGGTAGCTGTGGAAATGCACTGCCTCCACTTCAAGGCCTTTACGCAGTGCCAGCCAGCCCGCTACAGGGCTATCTATGCCCCCGGAGAGCAATAACATAGCTTTGCCATTCGATGCAAACGGAAATCCGCCAGCGCCAGGGATGACATCGTAGAAGACGTAAGTAGCTTCCGCTTGAATATCCACCCGCAGCTCAATTTCCGGCTTGCTCACGTTAACTTTAAGTCCTGGCATCGCACGCAGAACATGTCCGCCCACCAAATGATTCATATCCTGCGAATTATGAGGAAACTCTTTCCAAGCACGTTTCGCGCTCACCTTGAACGTTTTGGGCTGCTCTGGCAAAGCTTGCATAAGAGCTAGCGCTGCTGCTCTTATTTTCTCAAGATCAGCCTCTGTGCTGACAACTGGACTTAAAGAAACGATGCCGAACAAATCCTTCAAGCGATCTGCTATAGGCTCATAGGGATGTCCATTCAGCTTGACATAAAGACGTCCAAACGATTTGAAATAAGTAATATTATCATAAGAAATTAATGCCTGCTTTACTTGATCAAGCATTCGCTTCTCGAATTTGTTCCGATTTCTTCCTTTTACCATTAAATCTCCATAACGGAGCACGATCTGATCATAAAGCAAAATTAAGTCAATCTCCTCTCAAGCGGCTTAAGTTGTGCGACAACATGACGCAGTGCGGCTCCCAAGGCTGCAATATCCTGCTCTTCATGCTCGTCTCCGAGACTAATCCGAATGCCGCTGCTCGCTTGCTCATGACTTGCACCGATGGCAAGCAGCACGCGGCTCGGCTTGTCATCCTTAGAAGAACATGCCGATTTCGTTGAAGCCATTATACCACGTTGCTCTAACATATGGATGACAACCTCTGGCTTCATGCCCGGATAGGAGAAATGTATAATATGGGAAGCTGACGGCTCCGCCCCGTTCAGCTTAAGCTCTGGAATTTGCTCAATATGCATTAATAGCTGCTGTTTGAGCACTTTCAATCGCCTTTCTCTTTGCTCCATCGAAGCAAGCGACATGCGCAGCGCCTTCGCTGACGCAACGATAGCTGGTACGTTTTGTGTTCCAGCGCGATGTCCAAACTCCTGCGAGCCGCCACTAAACAAAGGGGACAGCGTAATGCCGTCACGCACGTACAAATAACCTACACCTTTGGGACCACGAAGCTTATGCGCCGAACCGCTAAGCAAATCGATGCCCCACTTTTCCAAATGAATCGGCAGCTTTCCGATACTCTGAACGGYATCGACATGCAAGATGACCTTCGGATATCGTTTAAGCAACTTTGCAATGTTCTCGATTGGCTGAATGGAACCGATCTCGTTGTTGATATGCATCACGCTAACGAGAATCGTTTCCTCAGTAATTGCCGCTTCCAATTGCTCAAGCTCTACATGACCCGACCTGCCTACTTGCAAATAGGTGACATTGAAGCCTTCTTGCTCCAGCTGCGCAAAAGATTCGTATACGGAGGCATGCTCGATTTGTGTCGTTATCAAATGTTTGCCTCGTCCAGCATACTGACGAGCAGCACCCTTTATCGCTATATTATTTGACTCTGTACCGCCAGAAGTAAATACCCATTTCCCCTTAGAGGTTTGCATCTGCTCGGCTAGAACAGCACGCGAGCGTTCAATTAACTTGTCAGCTTCAATACCCGCACGATGCAGCGATGAAGGGTTCGCATACTGCGACTTCATCACTTCCATCATGGTCTGCACCACTTCTTCATACGGCGGTGATGAAGCACAATGATCAAAATATAACATTTTCGATTTATCTCCTTTTCAAAAAGAAAAAGATCATCGATTGCTCCCGCCTGCATGACGGATCGCTAAATCGTGATCTTATTGCTGTCGTTCTACTTGGCCTGAAGCACCTTGGCAACATAGCGCTGCGTCTCTTCTGGCAACGCTTCAAGATTTTCTATTAGCTGCTCGTTCGTTTTTATTCCTGCACGGTCCACTCGACCCGGTCCTGCATTATATGCAGCCAGCGCAACCTGCTCATGTCCATTATACTTGTTTAGCAGCATTGATAAATATTTAGTTCCGCCATCAATGTTTTGCGCGGGATCAAAGGAGTTGCTAACGCCTAGTCCTCTTGCTGTTCCGTCCATTAGCTGCATAAGGCCCTTAGCGCCAGAACCTGACTGTGCATCTGCGTTAAAGCCGGATTCGGTTTTGATTACCGCTTGAATTAATGAAGAATCTACGCCATATTTGGCTGATGCCTGTTGAATAAGCTCGTCATAAGCAGAAGGAGAGCTGTTAGACGCGCCTTGACTGCTGAACGACACGTTAGGCATGCCGCTAAGTGAACTCAGTTGCGCGAGCGCATCTGCTGGAATGACTTGCGCCAATGTATTATTTTCAGAAGAAGTATCGGTCATATATTGGGATAAAAGAGTATCAAATAAGGATGCCGATCCATCGCCTGTTGTCGCCTGCAACGGATTAGTAGCTGCTTGTAAATTTACATTTGGTGAAAGCTGAAGCTGCAATAATGTTTTGATTATCCGAGGGTCAATACTCATCATATCCTCCTAGCTGAATCATTATGTAAGTTTGTTACGTGTACTTTAAGTATATCGGTTTTTATTGTACATGTTTTTAGAGCAAACAGCCAGTTTCCCCTCATGAATCCTTTCAATGAGCGGCATTGCCTGTTTTATCGTTTGACACTCCAAATATTTCACATGCCCATCCTCTGGAAGAGGCAGCTGCTTTCTGGGATTCAGCCAAATAGGCGTCCAGCCAGCAAGAAAGGATGGTTTGATATCGTTATGCCATGCATCGCCTACATAAATAAGCTGTTCCGGTCTGTAACCGGATTGCTGCTGAACATGCTGAAAGACTTCTCTATTAGGC
>NZ_JBFRDK010000133.1:0-17695 GCF_052113545.1 Paenibacillus sp. TAF43_2 | reverse complement strand
GGCTTTCATTCTGTTCTTTATGGACTGCCAAGTGAARATAAACCTGTTTTGCCTCCTCATATCACGATTTCGGAAATCGTTACAGAGGAGGTGTTCGATCATTATGCTGAAATCCATTGCCTAGGATCAGGCATGTCATTGTCCGATAAACACCATTTTGTTAATAATAATATTGGTTTACTGAATCGAAAAGGGTGGAAAATCTATCTAGCGTATTTAAATGACATACCTGCAGGTGTAGGTGTCATGCATATGAATGAGGATGGAATCGCCTCGTGTGCTCTAGCGGCTACTGCCCCTGCATTTAGAAATCAAGGGCTGCAAACAGCACTATTAAGCAGGCGTCTACATGAAGCGCATCTTGCAGGCTGTGAGCTCGTCGTAGCACAGGCTAGCTTCGGATCAAGCAGTCAACATAATATGGAAAGAGCCGGATTACATATCGCATGGACGAGATCCATTATGAAAAAATAAAAAGAACATTTTGTATTCATGCTTTTCATGCTATTATTGATCCATAAATATGGATGACAGGAGAAAAATAAGATGAGCTATACGCAGTCAAGCGGTTATGGTAAACCGATGCAAAAATTAATGCTAACCTTTTTCTTTGCCTTAATTGTTTCAGTAGGCGGCATGTACATAGGAACATTGCTTCCCAGTGCCGCACGAATCCCACTGTTTATTGTCGAGATTGGATTAATCATTGCCATCATGTTTTTGCGTAAATCAACAGCAATTGGCTACTCACTGATGTACGTGTTTATGATTGTATCTGGTGCAACCTTGCAGTTTTCTTTAAGCTATTATATCGCCTCCATGGGTACATCGATCGTCATTCAAACCGTTGCCGTTGCTGTACTCGTTTATGCAGGCCTTGCGATCTACGCTACATACTCCAAAGAGGATTTCCGCTTTCTCGGCGGGTTTTTGTTCGCATCATTAATTGGGCTCATCGTTATCGGTCTTATGCAATTTATTTTCCCTTTCGGAGGGATGATGGAGACCATTTATGCCGGCTTTGGATTACTCATTTTCATCGGTTATACACTTTATGACTTTAGCCGTATGTCCAAGGAAGGTTTTGAAGACAAAGATATTCCATTGATGATCGTTAATATTTATCTTGATTTGGTTAATATCATTTTGTTCGCCCTACGTTTTGTGAAATCCTTGCTGGATGATTAATCGTTCGTCCTAATTGCCAATAAGGTTAATCTTCATACTTGAGGATTAACCCCTTTTTTTTTACGTGTCAATAACCATCTTTTAATCATTGATTTATCGGGTGAAGCTGCTTTGATATCACAATCAATAAAATCCCCTCTACGAATTCGCTTATCTAAAGCTTGCTGCTGATCCCTCCATAAACTTTCTGCTACATAGTAATGAAACAACATGATCCATTCCTCCTCTTACCAATCAATGCTTATGCTTTCATTATGCGATCTGAGTCCGTTGGTAAAAAGAGTAGATCTTTCATTGTTTATTTCACCTTTTAATTTTCAGAGCAATGCCCAGTATAACTTTATCCTAGGAGGAAAGAGATGGAGTTTATAATCGTTTTACTGCTAACGATGATTGTTATTTTATTATTTGAAATAAACGGAAAGCTGCCTAAAAGAAATCTAAACAAAGATGAATTGAGGCGTGCTTTGAAGAGAGATCAGGAAAGAAGAAAAAGGGATAAAGAAAGAGATTACTAAGAGACCGCTGAATGGCGGTTTTTTTTTGTGATGCCACGTTGACATCTGCATTTAAAACATGTATATTTTTATCAACGCCTTATACCCATAGGGGTATATGTACGGCGTCATTTTTTCGCCTTTTTCGATACCCCCATGGGTATGTTGTTCAAATGATTTATTAATAAACGCAAAGGAGGTTCAAGAAATGATGAATCACATTCAAGCAGACAAAACAATAGATTGCAAAGGCTTGGCTTGTCCTATGCCCATCATCAAGACGAAAAAAGCAATGAATGAGCTTCTTTCTGGACAAGTCATTGAAGTAGTTGCCACGGACAAAGGATCTTTGGCAGACATCCAAGGGTGGAGCAGAAATGCGGGGCATCAATACTTAGGTACGCTTACGGAGGGCGAGGTATTGAAGCATTACCTTAGAAAATCCAACCCGAATGAAATAAAAGAAGAAATCAAATATTTGAAGACAATGAACAACGGAGATTTGATGAAGAAGCTTATTTCAAATGAGAACATGATGATTTTAGATGTACGTGAGTCTGCAGAGTATGTTTTTAACCACATCCCTGGAGCCAAATCAATTCCGTTAGGAGAGCTTGATATTCGAACGAGTGAACTCGATCCTGATCAAGAGCTTTATATCGTGTGCCGCACTGGCACCCGCAGCGATATCGCTTGCCAGCTATTAGCTGATAAAGGGTTCAAACTCGTGTACAATGTCTTGCCAGGTATGTCCGAATGGGAAGGACCACTAGAGAATGATGTACAGTAATACCACTCACTCATCATAGTAGGAGGAATACGCCGTGAGTTCATCAAACCAGTTAAATGAAATGAGTGCCGGGCAGCTAGCAAAACTTATTTTAAGCAAAAAAGAAGATTTCTTCATCCTTGATGTACGTAGTGAAAGCGACTTTGCGAATTGGAAAATTGAAGGAAGTCGAATAGAGGTTCTCAATATTCCGTACTTTGAACTGCTAGAGGGAGTAGAGGAGATAAACGAACAAATTCCAATAGACAAAAAAGTGCTGGTTGTATGCGCCAAAGAAGGTTCTTCTATATTTGTTGGAGAGCAGCTCGTGGCAGCAGGCAGGTCTAATGTTTATTACTTGAAGGGCGGGATGAAGTCGTGGAGCGAGCATTTGGAGCCCGTAAAAATTGGCGATTTGCGCCAAGGCGGTACTATTTTTCAGTTTGTACGAATGGGTAAAGGCTGTTTGTCCTACATGATCGTATCAGACGGTGAAGCTGCTGTCGTAGATGCCCCTAGAATGACGAATGTGTTGGAGCAATTTGCGAAGGACAATGGGTATCGCATTATGCATAYGATAGATACCCATCTTCATGCGGATCATATCTCGGGCGGCCGTAAGCTTGCAGAACAACAATCTGCAACGTACTGGCTTCCTCCAAAAGATGCAGCAGAAGTCACATTTGAATACGCGAAACTTGAGAACGGTCACGATATTGAGGTAGGCAATACCACATTAAAAATACAACCCATTTATTCACCTGGTCATACGATCGGCAGTACATCGTTTATAGTAGATGATCAGTATTTGCTAACTGGTGACATTTTATTTATTGAATCCATTGGACGACCAGATCTAGCTGGACTCGCTGAAGATTGGGTTGGTGATCTTCGTCAAACGTTATATAGTCGTTATCCGGAATTGTCTCAGGATTTAATTGTACTTCCAGCACACTTCGGCAAGTTCTCGGAGCTTGGAGAAGATGGGCGGGTAGCAGCTGTTTTATCCGATGTATATAAAAACAATACAGGCTTGCAAATATCGGATGAAGCTGCGTTTCGCAGCATGGTGACCAACAATCTGCCGCAGCATCCGAACGCTTACCAAGAAATACGCCAAACGAATATGGGGAAAATCACACCTGACGAAGAAGAGCAGCGCGCAATGGAAATCGGCCCCAATCGTTGTGCCGTTCACGATAATTAAAGGAGGATATGAATAATGAAAGCTGATCTAATCGTTGATACCAAAGGGCTGGCTTGCCCGATGCCAATCGTAAAAGCAAAAAAAGCACTGGATGGATTGAAGCCTGGACAATTTATGGAGGTATTATCAACCGATAAAGGTTCTTTAAATGATTTTACGGCTTGGATTAGAAAAACAAACCATGAACTCGTGCAGCATACGGAAGAAAACGGCGTGTTCACATTTCTAGTGAAAAAAATTTAACTGAATTTTATTATGGAGAGGAGAACATATATGGAAGCTGTAACTGAAAAAACAACGATTGTCCTCTTCAGCGGGGAACTTGATAAAGCGATAGCTGCTTTTATTATTGCAAATGGAGCAGCTGCGTATGATCACGAGGTAACTATATTTTTCACCTTTTGGGGACTAAATGCTTTGCGCAAGGATGAAGCAGTCCATACCAATAAAGGGCTTCTTGAAAAAGCCTTTGGCTGGATGATGCCAAGAGGACCGCAAAAATTAGGCTTATCCAAAATGAATTTTGGCGGTATGGGACCAAAAATGATTAAGCATGTTATGAAGAAGCATAATGCGTTATCTCTGCCGCAGCTCATAGAACTTGCGCAGGAGCAAGGGGTTAAGCTTATTGCGTGTACAATGACAATGGATCTTCTTGGTTTGCAGCGTGAAGAGCTGATCGATGATATTCAACTTGCTGGTGTAGCCGGTTACTTAGGCGACGCCACCGATGCAAAAGTGAATTTATTTATATAATCAATGAAATGATACTCTTTTTTGGTTTATAATATACCCATACATGTACACGTTATCGAATGGGAGGTTAAGAACATGGCATATGTTTATACCGATGAAATGAAAACACGTCTAAGAAGAATAGAGGGTCAGGTTCGAGGCGTATTGAGATTGATGGATGAACAGCAATCCTGCAAGGACGTAGTGAGCCAGCTGTCAGCAGTACGTAATGCAGCAGATAAAGCAATGGCCCAAATTGTTGCGGAAAACCTTCATCAATGTATTATTGAAGAACAGTCTGCTGGCGGCGATACGAATAAGCTGGTTAAAGAAGCGATTGAGCTGCTCGTGAAAAGTCGGTAAAAGAACACAAGCTTAATAACCTTCTCTAGCATACTCTACTTAGTAGAATGGATGGTAGAGGAGGTATAGTTATGCATTTAATTTCAATCATTCTCATTGGACTGGCTTCTAATATTGATAATTTAGGAATTGGTGTATCCTTTGGCACGCGATCAACAAAAATTCCAATTGTTTCAAACTTGTTTATTGCCATATTGGCCATGGCTGCAGCATATTTAGCCATAACAATGGGTCACCTTATATCTGGTTTTATGAGTCAACAGCATGCAGATTTAATTGGTGGTTCTGTCATCATACTTCTAGGTCTTTGGAGCATATTGCCTAAACAGAGGACAAGGGTTGCAACAAGTCCATTACGTGCGACAAGTGATCCGGAAAGATCTATTACATGGCAGGAAACGATCTCATTAGGTTTTGCTTTATCATTAAATTGTATTGCTACAGGATTTGGAGCAGGTGTTAGTGGTGCGTCACCGATAATGACTGCAATTTCAGTTGGAATATTTTCACTGATAACCGTTGCTGTAGGATTGCGGATTGGACATGAGATTGCTAGAACATGGTTAGGTAAATATTCTACGCTCATCGGCGGTATGATACTCATTGTAATAGGCCTTTTGGAGATTTTATTGTAATTGATCGATAACAAAAAATAAGCGAACACGGTAGAGCGTGTTCGCTTATTCTAAGACGTCATATATAATTCTTACACCTAGGGAGCTGTAATTTTCTTCTTTGTAATGTCCATGCTCACAATACTTGGTGCTGGACAAGCTTTCATTGATTGACAGCAAGGGTTCATTGCAGGTCGGGCACTTATCTTCAAATATTTTTTTGAAAATACTTTTCATTTTATAAATACCTCATTTCACATGAAGTTACTTGGTTTTAATTATACCTTACTTATTGCATTCCAACAAGGAGAGTTTTTATGGATATTATCCTTTACATCATCATGACGCTGCTCGGTTTTGTCGGTTCCTTTTTTTCGGGATTACTTGGCATAGGCGGGGCCATAATAAATTTTCCCCTTTTATTATATGTTCCATCCAGTCTTGGCTTAGCACAGTTTACGGCAAAAGAAGTTGCATCCATCAGCATGTTTCAAGTTTTCTTCGCTTCGTTAGCTGGGATTATCGCTTTCCGTCAGAAAAGCAATCAAACAGCGGTCATTCATAGAGGTCTTGTTGTTTATATGGGCAGCAGTATATTAATGGGAAGTTTAATAGGCGGATTCGGCTCACGTTTTCTTAATGAAGATGCCATTAATATTATATACGGAACATTATCGGTTATTGCTGTTGTTTTAATGCTCGTTCCAAACCGGGGGAAACAACAATTAAATATAAATGAAATCACTTTTAATAAGCTCATTGCGGTAACGTCTGCTTTCATTGTTGGCATTGTGTCAGGAGTTGTTGGAGCAGGTGGTGCTTTTATTCTAATCCCAATAATGTTGACGGTCTTAAAAATTCCGACAAGGACAACCATTGCCTCATCATTAGCGATCGTATTTGTATCGGCGATTGGCGGCGTAATCGGCAAGCTATCCGCTGGTTCCATTCCGATATGGCCAACTGTATTTGTTGTATTGGGCAGCTTGATCGGTGCTCCAATTGGATCTAGAATCAGCTCTAGAATTAACGTAAAATATTTACGATATGGGCTAGTTGTGTTACTCATTTTCACAGCGATTAAAGTGTGGTCATCTATATTGCACTAGAATATGCGTACCTTAATTAAACGGATTGGGGAGGTTAGGATATGTTGATTTTACTTGCTCTAACTGGTTTATTCGTGATGTGGTTCATTTATAGAAGATTCTCACCCCTAAAAAATTTAACTTATGTCGACGAAAAAGCGCTAAATGAAAAAGGCGTTATACCTGACAGCAGCAAAATACTCGATGTCCGCGATTCAACTGATTATGAGAAATGTCATGTGGATGGTTCGATTAATATATCAATTGGTCGGCTCCCTTATTTGTGGAACAAGGAGCTTGCACCAAATGACTCCGTCTTAATTTTGTCGGACAGTTTCTATAAAAGTAAAAAGGCTGCGAAAATCCTTAAAAAACATGGTTTCAGCCAGCTGTTTACTGTACGAAACCAACAATGTGCATAGATAACTTTTCAAGTGACTGATGAACCGCGTATATCGCGGTTTTTTTGCGTCCACTCTAAACCAGATTATGGTACAATCTCCTCGTATGTTGAAAATAATGCTGTTCGTGCACAACAATTTTATATCAGAAAGCAGGGATCATTTGAGATTATTTCATGTGAGCGAAGAAAGTGATATTACACTTTTTGAACCTAGAATACCTTCTCGAGTGGATATGGATCAGAGCAAAGGGTTGGTATGGGCAATAAATGAACGGTGCTTGCCGAACTTCCTAACCCCTCGCAATTGTCCTAGAGTAACTTATCATAGTCATGAAACGACCACAGATGAGCATAAAAAACTTCATTTAAGCTCAAATTCGTTGGACCATGTTGTTGCGATTGAGCATAAATGGTTTGAAATCATGAGGCAAACCACGTTGTATTTATATGAATTTGATACGACTGATTTCTATGGCGCAGATAAAAGTGCTGGTTACTATGTGAGCGAAAAAACACAGATCCCTATCAATAAAATAATTGTTCATGATTTGTTTGGAGAACTCATACGCAGAAATGTCGAGGTTCGCATGATCGATAATTTGTGGGATTTGAATGATAAAATTGCAACCACAAGCTTTAATTGGTCGATGTGCAGAATGGGTTTTGCCGCGCAGAGGAAGGAATCAGTATGATGAGTACAATAGTTGTGATTGAAAACTATAATCCTCTTTGGGAGCACGAATTTTGTGAAATACGATCTACTATCGAAGCTGAAGTTGGGCAATTCATTAGGTCAGTTGAACATGTAGGAAGCACCTCTGTTAAAGGACTTGGTGCTAAGCCCATATTGGATATAGATATCGTCATTGAAGATTATAGTATGCTGCCTCTGATCATCCAAGGGCTTGAGAAGATTGGTTATTTCCATCAACAAGTATGGAGTTTTCAAGGAAGAGAGGCCTTTGGAAGAAAAGATATGTCGGTTCCTTGGCATAAACAGCGTGGAAAATGGATGGAGCATCACTTGTACGTGTGCAATCGTGATAGCGAAGAATTAGCAAGACATTTGGCATTCCGCGATTATCTTAGGGAGCATCCCGAGGCTGTCATTGCGTATGAACAGTTAAAAAAGGAATTGGCTTTGAACGCTCAAGATCGATCCGGTTATACAGCAGGTAAAACTGATTTTATAAATGAAATATTAAAAAAGGTAAAGCTCACGAAATCAAAGGATCTTTGATGAGAAAACATACGATTGGAAAGCAGCGCTGAACTTGATACAAACGAACAATCTTTTATAATTTTAACGGCAGTCTTTACATCCTTATGGACGAAATTAGAGCGGCTCGTGTAGTATGGATTCATTGTTCCTAATTAATGGAAGGGGATCGAGACAGATGAATGAATTGCTAATCGAGTGGAAAATAACAGAGGGCCACTTGGATGTTGTGCCCGAAGAGGTTGGACTCTGCTCATATCAATTAAATAAGCTGGATAATCACTTTCTGAATCTGATCGCACAGCAAAAAATTCAAGCAGCTAGTTTTCTCGTTGCACGAGAAGGAAAGATCGCCGCATGGAAATCAATGGGTCGACTTCATGGATCCACAGACCAAGGTGAACTGCAGCCGGATTCCTTGCGTAAAATGTCATCCATAACAAAAGCATTCACAAGTGTTGCGATCATGAAGCTCATAGAGGATGGTAAGCTTTATATCGATCTGCCTGTTTCCAGCATTTTGGAAGAATTCAATAATCCTGTACATAAAGATATCACCTTGTTCCACTTATTAACGCATACGTCTGGTATTTTGCCAGTCACCGGATATTACAATGAGCCCTATCCTAGAGAATGGTGGGGGGCTAGCGGCATGGATAATTGGATTCGAAAAGTGCTGCAAGGCCCGCTCGTTTGCCAACCTGGGGATGCCTATAATTATTCTACGGTGGGCTTCGCTCTGCTGGGCGAGATCATCTCAAGAGTATCTGGTAAGCAGTATGAGGACTACATTACGGAGAACATTATCGAACCACTCCAAATGACACGTACTTTTTTTGATGTTCCTGAGCATCTGCACTCTGAAGTATGCAGTGTAGATCGGATGGATATCGAAAGGTTAAGCAGAGAAAATGACGGTTCCCCTATGCCGCCTCGTTCGGATAGTGGGCTTTATTCAACACTATTTGATATGTGGAAATTCGGACAAATGCTGCTGAATGGCGGAACCTTTGAAGGTCAGCGTATCCTTGGCAGAAAGTCGGTAGATCTGATGACTCGCCGACATCTGTTTAACGTTCCCGCCTATCATTGGGGAGGTAAAATCAAAGATAAAGGCCATGCTCTTGGTTTAGATTTAGCCATTCATCATCTTTCATATGAATCAGTAGGCACCTTCCAGCTGGAGGGTTCAGGAAGAACCGGATTTTTTGTGGACCCGGTTGAGAAGCTCGTTGTTGTATTCATAGTGCCTTCCATTTACTCATGGATACCGGAATCGGTACTTGGTACAAAACAAATTATATGGTCAAGTTTGGTTTAGAATAAGCATGAAACTTGAATGCAGCCATTAGTAATATTTATAAAGAGTGAGTCGACTATTCGGCTCGCTCTTTTTTTTGTGCAGACAATTAAACTGTTGCAATGACATCATGAAGACAATTATAGATACTTAACCCGGGTATAGTAAAAACTCTTGACCTACATACCCTTAGGGGGTATATTATAATGGTTATGATGTAAAGGAGAGATGCCAAATGAATGATAAAATAAAAATCGCAGTCTCACCAGCCATTCAGGTTGGAGGCAGCCTGTTCACACCTCATCAACTGGTAACCATAGGTTCACTTATTGACACAGAAGCAAATATAGAGATGACACCTTTTAAGCAGCTTTATGTGGAAATACCGTTAGATCAACAAAATGAAATAACCGAACAATTACGAGAAGTCGGCCTCGAAGTCAATCCTTCAGGCTTTACGACAAAAAGCTTGAATGCATGCAACTTTTGCAAAGGTGCCCAGGATGCCGGTTTAGATATTGCCATTAAATTAAACGAAGCAATCGCGGGAATCGGAACACCAACGCCAATGAAAGTCGGTTATGCAGGTTGCGCATTAGGTACAAGTGAACCTTTATTAAAAGATATTGGGGTCGTAAAAATGCGGAATGTGTTTGACGTTTATGTCGGCGGAGAGCCCAAGGGAATAAAACCTTCCTTTGCCCAGCTTTTACTTTCAGGCTTATCGGAAGATCAGTTAATACCATCAATAATTAATTTGATTAACTATTATAAAGAACATGCTAAAGGAAAGGAAAAGTTCAGCAAATTTATTAATCGAATTTCTCTAGACGAACTAAAAACTTTTAAATGGAATGAGCAACCATGAGTAAAATTTTAGTAATTGAGGATGAAGATAAAATTAGAGAGGTTATAATCGCTTATCTAAACAAGGCTGGTTATCGTGCATGTGAAGCCAGTGATGGCCAAAGTGCGATGCATGAAATCGATAAACAGCCCTTTGATTTAATCATTCTTGACTTGATGCTCCCTGACATTAATGGAGAGCTGCTGTGCAGACAAATACGAGGAACTAATCCGGTACCCATCATTATGCTTACGGCTAAAGCATCTCTAAATCATCGCATCCAAGGGTTATCTGCTGGAGCTGACGATTATATCGTGAAACCATTTGATCCCCATGAATTGTTGGCTAGAGTTCGTTCTGTCCTGCGGCGTACCAATCATCATGAGCTTCTCGCTGATCGTTTGGAATACGGTAATGGACGATTAAGCTTGGATAGCCAAGCTAAACAGGTTTACATCAATCAAGAACCCATAAATTTAACACCCAATGAATATAAACTGCTTGTTGTTATGGCTAGAAATGCTGAAAGAACACTTTCCCGCGAACAATTAATTGATATGGTGATGGGAATCGATTTTGAAGGGGATGCTCGTACAATTGATCAGCATGTCAAAAATTTACGGCAAAAAATAGAGGAGGATGCTAAAAATCCAATGTTCATTCAGACGGTTTTTGGTGCCGGCTATCGCTTTCATGGAGGAGGCAAATGAAAAAAACACTATCCTATCGGATTAGTATTCTTCTTATCTTCTATACAACAGCCATCTTAATCATTGCTTCCATTGCTTTAGTTACAGCCACTCATCATCATTTCCAGCTTTATGGTGACGAGATAGCGCAAGGCAGCCACGATAAGACAGAGTCATTAGATTCACATTTAGAGCAAGCCGTTCTTCAATCCATTGGACTGACAGTAGGCGGAGCACTTATTATTACGCTTATTATGAGCATTTACATCGCTAAAAAAATATCCTCTCCTTTAGTTAAAATGAAAAACATAACACTCGTTATGGCAAGAGGAAAACGAGATGCTCGTCTTCCTTTAAAAGGCACTCCAAAAGATGAAGTCGATCAACTGGCTGCCTCCATCAATCATTTAGCTGAACAGCTTGAACAGCAAGAACAATTACGGGTAACGATGACCGAAAATATTGCTCATGAGCTCCGAACACCTTTAACGACGTTAAATAGTTTTTTATCAGCGATTCAAGATGGGATTTGGGAGGCTACACCTGAACGCATACAATCATGCAGAGAAGAAATTCACCGTTTAGTCCAAATGGTTAATGATTTGGAAGAACTGCAAACACTTACTTCTACAGCACAGCAGTTAACCTTAAAAGATGTTCCTCTAACAAAATCAATAGAACAAGTTATTGATCTTATGAAGCCCTCCTTTTCAGACAAAGGAATTATTTTGGAAAGAGGTGTCATCCCTGAAATGACTATCCATGCTGATGAATACCGACTCATTCAAATATGGACAAATTTATTATCGAATGCTCTAAAGTTTACTTCTAATGGTGGAAAGGTATCGGTATACGGGAAATTAGTTCAACAAGGTGTTCAAATAACCGTCAAGGATACTGGAATCGGAATACCAACTGAGCAGCTCGCGCATGTATTCGAACGTTTCTATCGTGTGGAAAAATCACGGAACCGGAAATCGGGAGGCGGGGGCTTAGGACTGGCTATTACGAAAATGCTTGTCGAACGTCACGGAGGACAAATTTGGGCTGAAAGTGATGAAGGGACTTTATTTCATGTGTATTTACCGAATACAGTTAATAAAGACTAAATAATGAGTCTATTTGTAGATGATGAAAACATCATACTGCTATTGGAGTCAAACAATTCAAGCCAAGGCTTAATTCACAAGACAATAAATTGCAGAGGCTTTTGCTAACCTGATACTGAACCGAGTGAAAAATTTTATAAATGAATAGCTAAAAAACACGTACTGTCGAAGCTTTTCAGATCTGAGGTACGTGTTTTTTATTGAGATTAGGCGCTGCTTATTACACTGACCATCCATCCATCATTTACTCCATAATGAGCTAAATCTACAATAGCTAAAGATAATTAGGTTTCCTAGAGCAGCTAGCCAAAATACTACTGAAGGGTGCGCGAGCTCAGAGATCCAACCCGCAGAAACAATCGTAATCGGCATAGCAAGCTTGAATAATGAGCCAGTTATGCCACTGATACGTCCGATTAGCTGATGTGGCGTAGATTCCTGTCTAAAAGTCCATATACAAACGGTGCTGATCATCTCAAAACATCCATTAAGCAGCAGGCTGAAGCTTAACATCATATTGGATTGCGATAAAGCCATCAGTAAATAAGATAACGCAACACAGAGCGTGGTGATCGTGACCAAGACACCAACAGAATAGGTGCGTCGAAGCCTGCTAATAAGTAGACTGCCAAGCAGCCCACCTACACCTGCTGCTGCCAACACGGTTCCTAGCTCTGCATTATTCAGTCTGAGTRCATCCTTGGCGTAGAAAATGATCGTTGTATCCACCATGCCTGACGTCGCGTTCAAAAAAATTACAGCGATCGTCAACTGCCATAATAATTTATTAGAGCGAAATTCAGCCCAACCTGCTCGAAGCTCACGCCAGAAACCAGCTTGCTGAGCATTAGGCGGCTCATCGCTGCGTAAGAATATCAGCAAAACAAATGCAATAGAGAACAAAAACGCAGTAATGAATAAAGCATCATACAGCACAGGAAGCATGAGCAGCAGCCCTGTTACAGCAGGACCCATAATGCCAACCAAGGTTGACATAAAGTTGAAGGAAGCGTTAGCCGGTGTCAGCATTTCCTCAGGGAGTGAATGCTTCACAATTCCAACACGGGCATTATTAAATGCATAACCAAACAGCATGAGCAAAAAGCCGCTTACATAAAGCACAAAGATGGGTGGATTGCCGTAGGAAATGACTGCATATAGACCTAGAAGAACGCAGATTTGCAGTCCTATGGCCCATAATGACCAGCTTTTCTTGTGCACGCGGTCAACCAGTACACCGATAAACATGGCAAGCAGCAGGTTTGGAAGAAACTCGAACGCGCGCATCGTTGACATTTTCACCGCAGAGTGGGTCAGATCGTACAAAATAAGCGGCAGCGCCAGCTCATAAATTTTGTTGCCAAAGGCGATAATTCCACCTGTTAGAAACAGAATAAGGAATCCTGGATGCCTCCATAAATGAATAAAGATTGGAGCAGCTGGCTCTGCAAATTGCTTTAAGCGCTTCATGATGTGATTTCTCTCCTCATTCTCGTACTGTTGCAAATGATTATACTTTCGAAAAAGAGGAATAAAAAGAGAAGGAAATGAATCTATCATTTCGCCTTTTTCAATGTAATGCGAGTATCCGTTGCTAGGATCTATATGCTAAAATCATGTTAAGCAATATAACATCAATTCCTAATAGGAGGTGCAGCAAATGTCCGGGGTCATTTCCAAAGCTATTCACATATTGGATCTGCTTGTACCGCATGGCAGCGAGAAAGAAATGAGTGCAACAGAAATCAGCAGGGAACTCGACATGCCCGTACAAAGCGCGCATCGGATTCTTCATTCTTTATCCGAACATGGATTTGTTGCTCAAGATAAAAAAACGAAAAAATATAAATTAGGACTTTCCATTATGAAATACGGTTTTTTGATGTGGGACAGTCTAATGTTCAGGTCACTGGCTAGACCATTCATGGTCGAACTATCGCAAAAAACGAAAGAAACGATTTATTTGGCTACAAGAGAGAACCAAGAAGGCGTCTATATTGATTCCATCGATTCACCGCAAATTTTGAAAATTTCCGAACCTATCGGACTTAGGCTGCCACTCTATATAGGAGCATCTAATCGCGCTATTCTTGCTCATTTGCCATCCACGATGCAGGAAGCTATATTGCAAGGTGTGGATTGGACAACAGTACCGTCGCTGATTCCATTATCCAAAGAAATGATTCAGACTGATCTAGAGATCATTCGCTCCCGAGGTTATGCCATCACATCAGGAGAAGCAACGGATGGAACAACTGGCATCGGGGCTCCCATCTTTTCTTATGATAATACCGTTATTGGATCACTGAATGTAGCTGGTCCCGCGATACGCTTTACGTCAAGTAAAATCGAGAGCTACGGTCAGCGAGCAAAAAAGTATGCGGATCTCATCTCCAAGGAACTGGGGTTCCGCAATAAGATACGTTGGAGCGAGTAGGAGGTTATCCCAAACGAATAAATTGAACGAACAGTGATCGAGCGTTCGTTCTTTTTTTATGCAAAAAACTGCTATACATTGATTTAGGACATATGTCCTTTCCTAAACCTTGAAATGTATCGTTTAATGATRGAAAGATTGATATGGAGGAGAGCATTGATATGAAAGGGAGCATTTTCGCATTTTTAGGCGGGGTCTTAATTACACTGCAAGGTGTTGCTAATTCAAGAATTAGTCAAGATATCGGCACTTGGCAAACCGCAACGATTACCCAGTTCACCGGCTTCATAGCAGCCTTGATTATTCTGTTATTCGTCAGGGATAAACAGTGGTCCGGTTTTAAACAAGTAAAACCCTTATATCTAATCGGCGGTTCCTTTGCAGCTATTATCATCTTCAGCAATGTCACTGCTATTCAACAAATTGGCGTTACACTTAGCATATCTGCCATGCTGATTGCCCAGTTAAGCCTGGCTTTTATCGTCGATAGTCAAGGATGGTTCGGGGTTGCAAAGCAGAAGATGAGGCTGCCTCAATTCATTGGTATTGGGATGATGATAGCTGGGGTGGTCATATTGCGGTTATAATAGTTAAAATATACCAAGCCCTTGACCGTATTCCTCTGGAGGTGATTCGTACAGATGCAAGAAATTAAAGATCGCGAGCAGCTCCACCATTTTTTACAAGCGCATCAATTAGAAGCAACATTAGGGGAACAACTATTACCCCATTTGTCACTATTTTGCTTTGATCATGAGGAGCTTATTTGTTCCCAAGGTCAATCTTCAAAATATCTCTATTTCCTCGTCCAAGGAAAGATAAAGATTTACACAACCTCGAAAGATGGGAAAACACTTATTCTTACTTTCAAAACCTCCCTTGATGTAGTAGGGGATATTGAATACGTGCAAGACATTGACATTATCAACACGGTCGAAGCCGTGTCGACTGTATACATGATTGGGATTCATCATCAGTGGTTGAATAAATACGGCAAAGATCATTCACCGCTGCTGCAATTTTTATTGAAAATTATAGCTCGGAAATTTTTAAAAAATTCAAACGCATTAAGCTTCAATATTTTGCATCCTGTGGAGGTTCGATTGGCGAGCTATCTATTGTCCGTCTCCTATGATGATTCGGAATATCTAATGAAAGGGCAGCGAAAAACAATCAGCTTAAAGGATACGGCTAACTTGATCGGAACGAGCTATAGACATCTCAATCGGGTTGTCCAGCAATTTTGTGCAAAAGGTTTAATTGAGCGGAAAAATGGAGGCATTCTAGTTAAAAACAAGGATGGACTACGCGCACTCGCCAGCCAAAATATTTATGAGTAATACAATATCATGAGCTATTTCAAAACAATAAGCCAATGGGAGAGTAGAAAACATGATGATCGGGCTTATATTCGCAGTTCTCACTGGCTGTTTGGTCAGTTTGCAAAATATATTCAATAGTAAAGTCAATGAACGAATAAATACATGGACAACTACTGCGTTAGTATTAGGCATGGGATTCCTTGCCTCATTTGTTATCGGATTCGTTTTCGAAGGCGAACAGTTATTTGCATTGCAAAATATGAAGCCATGGTACTGGTTCAGCGGTCTAATCGGCGTAGGCGTTGTTACTTGTCTGGTACAAGGCATTAGGCGGCTTGGTCCGACGTATGCCATCTCTATCGTTCTAACCGCACAGCTGGGAACTGCTTTATTGTGGGACTCGCAAGGGTGGCTAGGTATCGAAAAAGTAGCTTTCACAACGAATAAAGGGTTAGGTGTCCTTGTAATCGTCTGTGGCATCATTGTATTTAAAATAAGCGGTGCTCGTGAGAAAGTTACAGCATAACGACCAATAACGTTTACGATTCAATTTGATCAAAGCAGGGTATTTTCTTCTATAAAGGCTCTAATACTAACTTAGCAGCAGGAGGAGGAAAAACATGATCAAAGCTAAACTTAAGTACGGTCTGGTAGCGGCAGCACTGATGATTGGACTTACAGCAATCGCACCGTTAACGCAAGCAGCAGGCAGTACAACAGCAAAGGATCTTTTCAGCGGAACACCAGCAGGGGATACCGCATACCATTTCAGTGATATTCAATTTTTGAACGGAACAACCGGACGCGCTGCCGGCAATGGATTTCTCATTGGAACTTCTGATGCCGGCTCAACATGGCAACCGATCTATAAGGGTACTTGGCAATTTACACAGCTTGATTTCATTTCCAACACAACCGGATGGGCATTGGCGAAATCTTCTGCTTCCGGAACGAATGCCCTTATTCACACCAAGGATGGCGGAAAAACGTTCACCAAAATAGTAACCAGTCCGCTCGCGCTTGAACGTATTCATTTTGTGGATGCTTCAAATGGCTTCGGCTATACGAAGGCTTTTGCCTATAAAACATCAAATGGCGGGAAAACATGGACCAAAATCTCTACTCCTCCCAATAACCGCTATGCAGAATTTACAGATGCGAAGCATGGATGGTCACTTATCGTAGTACCTGGATTTGGCTATCGACTATCAAAAACAACAGATGGCGGTACCAATTGGTCCACAAAACTAACAGTTAAATCAGAGGAGAGCATAGGCGGTAAGCTTTATACAAAGGGAAATCAAATATGGGCACAATTTTACGGTGGAGTAGGGATGTCCCAGCAATCTTATTCCCTTTATGCATCTGCAGATAATGGTTCAAGCTGGAGGAAAGTAATTAGCCAGGAAACAGCAGGCGGCGGACCAGCACCGGGCGGTGCTGCAGGACTTGTTAAGGAAGGACCCGCTGCGCCTGGCGGACACCCTAGCAATATGGAGCTTGTTGATGGAGCAGCGATACTCGGAGGTTACTCTCCAGCCGCTGGAGTCATTGGCGTTGGTCGTTCGGTTGATTCAGGGAAAACGTGGAATAATCTTACACCAATCGCAGGGGGAGAAAGCGTTATTTCGTTTACAAGCAAGGAACTAGGCTGGATGGCCGATACAAGCCTATCTAATGCAGCTGTATACAGAACAACCGATGGCGGCAAAACATGGTCCAAAAAATTAAGCATTCCTGAAAACAATCAGTAAGCTGCAATCGCAGATGTACTGACAAGAACTTTAAGAAGACTGGTTCCTATTATAGGGCCAGTCTTTTTGTTGCCATCAGCCATTATGTATAAAAAAAGAGGGGCTAAGCAAAATAAAGGAAGTATTCAACTTCAATTTGCGGTAGTCACTTGAG
>NZ_JBFRDK010000132.1:0-18015 GCF_052113545.1 Paenibacillus sp. TAF43_2 | reverse complement strand
CCATTCCATCGCTTCTTTCGGATGCTTGGTCTGGGAGAATACGACATTGGCGCCTCCCGTGTTTAAAGTAACCTTTTCCTTCATATATGGCAGTACGGCAACGCCATAGTTCAAACCTTTCTCCTTGGCTGTATTCAAGCTGGTTCCTACATTCCACGCACCGTTTGTGGCCATGGCAACCGTTCCTGCAATGATAGTGCGCTGAATGCCATCATCGGTCTGGCCAACCGACAACGGGGCAACATGATCTTTCAAGTATAGATCAGCAACTTTCTGAATCGCTTCCGTACTGGCATCTTCTCCGATTCTCACTTCGTTCCCGTCACTTGAATAGAAACCGCCGCCATTGCTAAGCGCCCAGGTTTCCAGCTGCCACGGTAGATTTTCAATAGAGGCGCCATACTGAACGATGCTCTGCGATTTAAAACCATCCTCGTCAGGATGTTTGCCATTCTTGTCAACCGTCAGCTTCTTGGCCGCAGCTACGAATTCATCCCATGTCCATGCTTTATCCAGTGCGGATGGTGGATAAGCCACATTCGCTTTGTCAAACATGTCTTTGTTGTAATAAAGGAGGAGGATTTCATTGGCAGCAGCATAGGCTACCGTTTTGCCTTGATATTTGTAGGCCATGCTATCGAGCGGCTTGCTGTCGCTTCCATCGTACATGGAGCTCACATCATTCAACATGCCGTCGGAGGACCACTGGATGACGCCATCCTCCTTCAATATCCCCGTATCCGGCAATTGGCCTGCCGTTGCCTGTGTATTCAATTTTGTCATGTAGTTTTCCCAAGGAATCGCTTCCACTTTTACTTCGATTTTGTCTTGGAAAGCATTATACTTGTCTGCCGCCGCCTGGACGGTTTTCCCTTCTTCTTCGCTACCCCACATCGAATACGTAATCTTGACCTTCTCCGTTTTGGAAGGCGAATTCTCCGGTTTACTTGTAGCCTCTTCTGCCGATGGTGTTGTATTTGTCTCTTTGTTACCATTGTTCCCACAGCCTATTGCACTGAATGTCAGTGCAGCCAAGATTAGACCTACCCCAAGTCTCTTTCCTACTTTCATTGCCCCGTTCTCCCTTCATCAATTAAATGATGTTAAATGCTAATCGTTTGAATGAAACGTTTAGCCTTTCTACGCCTGACCAAACCGTCGTGTTTTTCCGTTGCAAGATGACATGATTCAGGAAAGCGCTTTAATAGAATTGTGACATGAAGTACCTTGAAAAAAAACAACATTTTCCAACCTGATTTTTAATATTTTCAACCTTCGTTCTTACACTGCCGATTTCCCAATATCGGGCAATCGAACTTATGCCAGATGATCAGCAGGAAACTCTTTATTTAAAAGACAACTATGAAGTATTATAAAAATAACAATATTTTCTACCTTGATATTCACGATTCCAATCTTAGGAGGAAACAGTGTGGACTCTACGATTCTTCATTTTATCTCACCACCGATTCCCTATTTCGTGGATTGCGGTTATGCCTATTACGAGGTAGGAGATACCCATATCGACCGAAATTGTATCAATGTATTCGATCTGATTGTCGTCCGCAAAGGGCTTCTCCCCATTGCCGAAAATGACCATACCTGGGAAGTCAATGAGGGAGAAGGACTCATCCTTCTCCCGAATGCTCATCATTACGGCAACGCTCCCTGCAAAGCCGATACGGAAATCATCTGGATTCACTTTCAAACCTTCGGCAGCTGGCAGATGTGCCGAGACATGAACGAATGCCAGAGCAACCAACTGGAATTGATCGAGGAACACAAAAAGCTAGCGTATGTCAATCACGCCGATGTCTGCTCCATCTTCCTTCCCAAGCACATGAAGCTGTCGACGAAAGCGTTGGAGGCGCTTGAGACCTTCTTTCAGCAGGAGAATGAACCGCAGTCGCTTCGGAACTGGAAGCGGCAAGTTTCCTTCCAGTTATTTTTGCAACATTTGGATCGCGAGCTCGCTTCCCCCACGAACGCCACCGCGATTCAGCTCGCCGAGCAGATCGAACTGTTCATCCGTCAGAACTATGCCAGCGATATCACGAACTCGGTGCTGCAAAAGAAGTTGAACTATCACCCCAATTATCTGGCTAAGGTGATGCTGAAAATGTACGGAATGACCCCAATAACCTATCTACAATATTACCGGCTCGAACAGTCCAAACGGCTGCTGCTGCAAACCTCCAAATCTATTGCCCAGATCGCAGATGAAGTTGGCTTCCATCATATCTCGCATTATTCCACCTGTTTCTCCAAGAAAGAAGGTCTCTCTCCCTCAGGCTTCCGCAGCAAATTTGCCAAGAAACGCTAGATGCAGCGAATTTAACCACGCAAGATGTTTTGACAACTGGCGCGCAAAGGATTCATGGTAACCAAGTAGGCATGAGCCCAATCATTGGTTTTTCCTAACTTTGCTGTGGGCATAATTTACCATATGCGCTCTTGTGATTTCACAAATAAAAAACACGCCCTCTATTGGCGTGTTTTTTATTTGTGCATGGTGAAGCACGAACATTATTTGTTGTAAATTCTGTAGAGCAGCACCGCCGTCTCGGCTCTTGATGCATATCCAAGTGGATTGATGTTATTGCCGCTTCCGTTGACGATTCCGTTCTTGACTAGGGTAGCAATGCTTTGTTCTGCATAATCTGCAATATTGTCTTTATCGGAGTACGCATTCACATCAGCAGAAGTGCCTGCAAGCAAAGGCTTGTTGGCRAATGCCATCGCCCTTTCGATAAGAACCATCATATCCTGCCTTGTAATCGTCGCATCCGGATTAAACTTTCCATCGCCCATGCCGGTAGCTATGCCGAACTTCTTGGCTACGGCTACAGCTTCCGCATAATAAGCTACTGGATTCACATCAGAGAAGTTCCCTTCTGTTGTAGCGCTTAAGCCTAAGGCATTGACCAAAAGAAGAATGAAATCCGCTCTTTTAATTGGTGCGTCAGGAGTATATGTGTCAGTCGATGTACCGTTGATGACCCCTTTAGATGCCAAGACTTCAATCGCTTGCTTAGCCCATCCAAAGTTGGCAATATCGGTGAAGCTTTTCTTAACGTAAGCTATTGCAAAATCTCCGAAAAGCGTTGTGGTAAACGTGACAGTACCTTTGACAGGGTCGTACTTTCCTGTTGGTACAGGGGTGACCTTGCCTGTCTCATCAATACCCCATACAACAATATGTTCGTGATCAGACAATTCAGCTGGCGAAGGCGTATAAGGAATCGATACCGATACCGGTGCATTTGGATTGCTCCAAGACTTTATAACGCCATCCAGCTTGAGGTCAATTCCGATTACTGGTCTATTGAATACATTAGCCTGATCCGTAGTATTCAATTTACTCGTATCCTTCTTCGTAAACGTAATCGAGACGTTATGTGCTCCAGTCTTTTCAGCAGCACCTAGCATAGCCCCAGATACCGTTACCGTTCCAAGTGGAGTCGTGATCTCGACCGTGCTGGCCGCTTCCCCTGCTTCGAAGGCTTCTACGGGAATTGTAACATCGTAGGCATTAGCGCCGTTAACGCTCGGGATCTCAATATACAATTGCTTGGAAGCATTCCTTGCTTTACGGAATGTCTCCGAATCAATGACGGTCGTTGCCGTGCCCGATGAATCTATCGAAGGTACAGGAGCCTTGATATGATTCGGTTTAGTTGTGACTGGAGGTGGCACCGATCCTCCATCGCCGCTTCCACTATCACCACCGCTTCCTGAACCCGAGGTAGTGGTTACGGATGTCGATGGTCCGTCAGTACTCCAGTTATTCTCTGCATCGCCCGCTTCAACCTTGAACGTATAGGTCGTGCTCGCAGATAATCCAGCCACGTCATAACTATTAATATTTCCTTGCAACGTAGCCAAAAGTTCCGTTCCGTTATACACTTTGTAACTTGTCACTGCAACATTGTCTTCTGCGTTAGTCCAGTTGAGTGTGACATCTTTGGAGCCTACGTTTGTTGCCTTGAGCGAGCTGCCTGCTGGCCATACTGGTGCTGTTGTATCGCTAGGCGTCGTGTCGTCTGGTATCGTTGTGACTACGGCGACCGGTCCATCTATGCTCCAGTTATTGTCTGCATCGCCTGCTTCGACCTTAAACGTATAGGTCGTGCTCGGTGACAGCCCGTTTAAGGAATAGCTATATACGCTTCCTGTTACCGTACTCACGAGGTTTGTTCCATTATATACTCGATAACCGGCTACTTCGTTATAGCCAGCTGCCGGCGTCCACGTCAGTATCAGCTCGGTACTGCCTACATGGGATGCAGTAAGCGTACTTCCCACAGGCCAGCTTGGCTGCACTTGTACTGGATTAGCCTCCAATTCTATAGGCAGCACTAGGTCAGTATCCACGGTAAAGCCAGAGCTTTGCGAAATGAAGCCAACCTTGCTCACGGTATACGTGTACGCTCCTCCTTCCGGCAATCGGAAGGCTTTGCCATCGCCTGCCGAGCTGTACAAGTATCCTTCGGAATCCTCCACCGTAATGACAGCGTCAGCGGGCAAGACATCGAACGAAATGTCACGGTAAACCGTAGAGTCGTCATTCGCCTGCAATACATTTAAAGTTGCATAGGATAAGTTAAAGCCGGTTTGCGGCCAGAACAAATAAACGTCTTTTACCCCGTTAGTCTCCGCAATTTCCGAGGTAAACACCTCTTTAAGCTGCTCCCAACCGTCTGTCGTTCCACTAATATTCAGTGTCGCGACCTTCACAGCTTCATTCACAGTCCCTACATCCGGTTCAGCGATGCGAACTTGGATTTCTCTCGTGGCGGTAGACGGTGAAGCATATCCGATCATGACATTTTGAATGCCATCCTTTAATTCTACTTTGTTGAACTTCAACCAGCCGTTGGAACCAAGGAATTGAACCCAATCGTTATTGAAAGTCATCTTTCCGTTAGAGCCGCTTCCGCCGGATTCCGCATTTCGATCAATCCCTCTGAGCTTGAGGGGCTGAATGACGCCAGAGACTAGTCGAACTTGAAGATGCTTCGTCCATTGCGGCTCTTTAGTAGATGTGGCACTAACTACGATATCCTGCGTACTTGCACCTTCTTTAACCGACAGTTTGCCATCGCTGCTGATCTTCACTCCCGAATAGTTCCCGCCTAAGCTCCATTTCACGTTGCTGCTGCCCGTTTCGGTCGAGCCGTCGCTATAGGAAATCGATGCGGTATAGCTCACATCCGTTCTTCCTGTTGCTGGCAGGCCAACCAATGTACTTCCCAAAATGTTTATCCCCGCAATTGCGGCGTTATCCTTGCTTGTGAAAAATTGCAAAGACTTCAGATTGCTAGGACGTGTAAAAGAAAGATACAGATCATGCGTACCGCTTACGGTAAAAGGCAAGCCTGCGGATAACGTTTTGTATATCCCCATGTCACCGGTGTTGTCTGCAAGTATGCTCGCAATGACCGGGGAGGTAGGGCTGTCCAGCCTCAGTTCAATGTTGCCCAAATCCTCAGGGACCTTCTTGTTCGAGCTGACCTGAAGGTGAACCTTGTTTGCTCCTTCATTGCCGAATTGAACATTTTTAAACATGGCATAATCTCCGGCTGCTGCCTCTTGCAGCGCTATAGAGCTCTTGTTTATTCTGCCGTAAAGGATATCTGCATCGACCGCATTCATGATGACGTAAGGATTATGCGAAGCTGCAGCATCTTGAATGTCACTAATCACATATGCATCACCCTGCTGAGCTGAGATAACAATCGTGTTGTCATCTACAATGCTAAAATCGACGGGAGTATTGCCATTCATGACGGTAGCCGTACTGATGTTGGCTCCTTTGATTGTGATGGACCCTGTTGTACCCGTCTTCAGAACCGCTGATGAGAGGCTTGCCTGATCCCATGTCATGTCAACTTCTACATTACCTCTAGCTTTCAAACCCGACACGCTGCCCGTACTCCATTTCGAAGGAAGCGCCGGCAATAGCTCGATCGCTCCACCTTGGCTTTGCAGTAACATCTCGGTCATCCCAGCTGTTGCGCCGAAGTTGCCGTCAATCTGAAACGGCGGATGAGTATCGAATAAGTTGCTAAGCGTGGATTCGTATAATATCTCCTTAACCAGCTTCTGTGCGCGATCGCCATCACGCAGACGCGACCAGAAGTTAATCTTCCATGCTTTGCTCCAACCCGTACCTCCATCTCCCCGAGTATTCAAGGTAACTTTCATCGCATCAACATATTTGTCTTCCTCTTCGCTTCGCTCTGCTACAATTTGCGAACCTGGGTGAAGCCCATACAGGTGGTTCGTATGACGGTGGCCGTTGTCTCCTGTAAGGTCCATGTTCACTTCGTCCTTCCACYCCATGAACTGCCCGCCAAGACCAATTTTAGGACCTGCAAGTTTGGACTGTGCCTTCATAATTTCATCCAATTCCTTGCTATCCTTGTTCAAGACTTCACTAGCTTTAATGACTTCCTCAAATATTCCCCAAACGACCGCTTGGACCTCAGTCGCACCCAATGAATAAGGACCGTGCTCTGGAGAGTAAGAGGGGTTCGCAACTAATGTACCATCGCGCGTGTCCTCCCACAGGTTGTCTACCCAAAACAAAGCAGCTTCCAGCATAATACTGTAATTATCGCGAAGAAAAGCTTCGTCCATCGTAAATTGATAGCGCTCCCATATATTCTGGGCAAGCCACGCTCCATCTTCAGGTGAGAAAAATGCTCCGCTTACCGCAGGTGCGGTATTGCCCCAAATATTGTTCTCGTGATGCGTCGTCCATCCTCTTACCGGATCGCCTGCGGGTGTGACATAGCCATGCTGAGCGCTAATTCTTCCTCTAGGCACTAAGCTCTGAATATATTCGATCAGAGGAACATGGGTTTCCGATAGATTCGTTTGCTCCGCAAGCCAGTAATTCATTTGCAAGTTAATATTGACGTGATAGTCTGCACTCCACGGCGGATTGGTTCCAGCAGCCCATACACCCTGCAAATTGGCAGGCAAAGAGCCTTCTCTTGAAGATGAAATTAATAGATATCTGCCAAACTGATAGTATAGCTGCTCCAAATATCGGTCTTCCAAAGGCTGATTGGTTCTTGCATATCCTGCTAGCAGCTCATCCGTTGGCTTGTTAGGGAAAGATGCATTCATCAAGTTGAGATCAACACGGTCAAATAAATTTTTGTAATCGTTAACATGCCTCTCATATAGCTGGTCATAGCCTTTCTGTGCAGCTGCTTGCAGTCTATCACTAACTGCGGTGAGCGGATTCACTCCTGTAAAATAATCAAATGAATCGTCCATGGATTGCTGATAGTTGGTGCCAGAGGTCATCAGAATTAAGATCGAATCCGCGTCTTGTACCAAGATTCCATTATTTTCTGCAACCATAGTTCCGCCGGAAGGAATTACCTTCATTTGCATAGCAAAATGCAGCGTGTTGTCAAAGTCATTAGCCGCATTGGCCTTATTATGGTCGGCTGGCCAGCCCGTCATCGTAATCGTGTCTCCTAGTGAAGAGATCGTCTTGCTTGTCTGTGCCGATGTCACGCTGACGAACTGATTGAATTTACCTTTGTCCGTAGAGCTGAGACGAATCGCCATCACATTGTCGGGATAATTGACAAGGTATTCTCTTTTTATTCCTGCACCGCCCTGATTGTAGGACACACTTGCAACAGCGTTGTTAAAATCGAGCTCACGCTTATAATTGGTAGGATGATTATCCTGCGGAAGAGTGCTTTCGTCGAAAATGATTTTTAATTCCGACATTTGCAGAGCTTGATTGGTTCCATACAAAGAAGTGATGTTCAGCTTAAAAAATTTGTACGAGCCGGGCACGTCTAATTCAAATTGCTTAGTTTGTTTCCGTCCTGCCAGATCAAAATCGCCTACAGTATCGATTATCGAATAACTCACTCCATCATTGGAAGCTGAGATTGTCCAGCTTTTCGGATCTCTCGGCTGAGAATCGTTGCCCGTTGTAATGGAATAGGACTTCGTCGTCATGTTCTTATCATATTCCCATTCAATCACATACTCCTTGGCTCCTTGGTGACCATCGGCAAAATATTTGGTATCCGTATTATTATCGAATAATTTATCTACCTTCTCACCAGCGTTTTTTGTGTTGTCTTGGGCAGTAAAAACCTTTGTAATGGCCGGTCTTAGGGATTTCACATCCTGCAGCCATATGGAGCCCAATTCCTGATAGGATCCAAAATTTTTCTTCGTCCCGATCAGTCCGCCCGTCTCTGTAGATTCGACTCCATTGATTAATTTTTTAATCGAATCACTGTTGCTATAGTCACGGGCAATCACTTTGCCATTCTCATCCTTATAAGCAGGGGTTCCTGATGAAAACTGTGTCATCAAATCCTGTAGTTCGGTTCTCGCTTGCTGCAGAAGAGCATGCTTCTGTTCAGCAGTGTCTTTATGCCCGCCGTTATAATCGGGGTTGGCGCCTGGGCCGCCAGACCAAAGGGTCTTTTCATTAATTATAATTTGATCCTTATCGACGCCTCCAAAAACCATCGCTCCCATATAACCATTCCCGAGCGGAAGCGCTTCGGATTCCCAGTTCGTTGCCGCTTTGGTATACCAAGACTTAAGCGGCACCGGATCAGTGATTGGATTCGCCACCGGGCTAGCTGGGTCCGCGTAAGAAGAAACAGGCAAGTAAGTGAAGCTTGTCACGGTCAATACGATGGCAAGAGTAGAGCTAACAAGCCTTTTTCGCATAGAGCTTCCTCCTCAATTTCCGTTATTTTAATAGAATAAAATGATCGGGACTGTCGCTGAAGGATGAGCTCCTTTACGTACAGCCCCAATATGGCTTTGAAATGATTGGCTTATCTATTTATTCGTAAAGAACGGCTTTAACCTCTTCGTTATCGATGTTGGTTTTGTCGTACCATACGAAACCGCTGTCGATAGCGGGTTCAACCGTTTCGCCTTTGGCAGCCGCAACTGCGGCTTTTACCGTTTCATAGCCGATGCCAACCGGATTTTGGGAGATAGCGCCAGCCATCGTGCCATTCTTGATCGCATCGATCTGTGCTTTACCGGAATCATAACCGATAACCGTCACTTTACCGACCGCTTTTGCTTCCATTACTGCATTAATTACTCCAATGGCGGAACCTTCATTGGTACCGAAGAAGCCCTTGAGTTTCGGGTACGCTTGCATAATCGCCTTTGCCGCATCGGTCGATTTGAGATGATCTCCCCCGCCGTACTGAATATCTACAATTTTAATATTTGGGTATTTTTCCTCGATACGCTTCTTGAAGCCATCGCGACGATCGATGCCCGTGCGGCTCGTTTGGTCATGGGCAATAATCGCAATCTCGCCTTCACCGCCGATTAATTCCGCCATTTTATCTGCTGCAACACCAGCGGCAACCGCATTATCCGTTGCTACTGTACTAAGCGGAATGTCACTGTCAACGCCGGAGTCGAATGCAATAACAGGAATGCCGGCGTCTTTAGCCTTCTTGAGCAGCGGGATCGAAGCTTGGCTGTCCAGTGCAGCGAAACCAATTGCGCTAGGCTTTTTATCCAATGCAACTTGCAGCATTTCAAGCTGTTTGTCGACTTGGGATTCAGACTCTGGGCCTTCGAAAGTGATATCCACGTTCAGCTCTGCTGCTGCCTTCTCTGCACCGATCTTAACCGCTTGCCAGAATTGATGCTGAAATCCCTTGGAAATAACCGGAACATACATTTTCTCCGTGTTCGCAGGCGCTTCAGAGCTCGATTTTTTAGTTGACTCTGGCGCATTTGTAGGTGAATTGCTGCCTCCGTTCGAGCTGCAAGCGCTAATGAATACTACGAGTACCAAAGCCGCCATCATCCATACTTTTCTCATGTTCATATCCCCTTCATAATGAATTATATTTGCATTTATATATAACCTCCGGAGGAGACTATATCGCTGTTAAGCCTTGCGACGACGCAAAATATCCGCATATACCGCGAGTAAAATAACAAAACCAACCACGACCGTCTGCCACTCTTGAGGAACCGACATGATGCGTAAACCGTTCGTCAATACGCTCATAATGAGTGCGCCGATTACGGTTCCCAAGATCGTTCCCTTGCCGCCGCTTAATGAGGTGCCGCCGATAATTACCGCTGCTATCGCTTCCAGCTCGTAACCCGCGCCGAGTGAAGGATGCGCCGTGTTCAGCCTTGATGCCATCAGAATGCCGGCAATTCCCGTAAACACGCCTGTAATCGTATAAATCACGATTTTCCAATTTCGCACGTTAATGCCGGATAGACGCGTCGCCTCTTCATTGCTGCCGATTGCGAAGTTGTAACGGCCAACAATCGTTCGGGACAATAAGATGCTCCCGAGGATGGCTACGATGAAAAAAATAAGGACAGCGTTCGGAATATCGAAGCCTGGAATAAGGTCACCTAATACCGACCCTAATGATATTTCCATAAAAACTTCATTGTCGGTAAAATAGATCGGCTTGGCTCCAGATATAACTAATGCTAACCCTTTGGCAATCATCATCATCGCGAGCGTGGCGATAAATGGCGGAATTCCCAGTCTAGCAATCGTAAAGCCTGATAAAAATCCGCATAACGCCCCGGTCAGCAAACCGCCGATAATACCAATTGGAATAGGCAGACCCCAGATCGTAATGAAGACGCCAGTCATGACTGCGGACAGCGTCATGACCGTGCCAACCGAAAGATCAATGCCGCCCGTAATAATGACGAACGTCGATCCTAACGCCAGTACGCCAATAACCGCGGTGGAGAGCAAAATGCCAATGAGATTGGAAAAATGAAAGAAATTATCCGATGCGATAGAAAAAAAGATAACGAGCAAAATCAAACTTCCAAATACTAAGAGCTGCTGCAGCCCTGACTTAATCGCAAAATGCGATTTCTGCTCAACCACTGTTGTTTTGTTCATGCTTCTCTTCCTTTCCCTCCCGACCTTATCCGATTCGATCTGTTGCATAAGTCATAATCTGCTCCTGGGTCGCGAGATGATCATTCATAAGCTCCCCGGTAATTCTTCCTTCGCACATCACGATGATACGATGACTTAGCCTTAAAATTTCCGGCAGTTCCGAGCTAATCATAATGATCGATTTGCCTGCAGCCGCCAAGTTCTCAAGAAGCTTATAAATCTCGCTTTTGGCTCCGATATCGATCCCCCGAGTCGGCTCATCGAAGATTAGGATGTCGCAGTCCCTCGTTAACCACTTTCCAATGATGACCTTCTGCTGGTTCCCGCCGGATAGAAATTTAAGCTTCTGTTTTATGCTTGGCGTTTTTACCTTAAGCTCCTCCACGATTTGAGTCGAAATCTCATTCATGCGTTTTTCGTTCATCCAAAAACCAGCCCTTGTGAAACGACCAGCCGTTGCCAACGTGGCATTCGTTGAAACATCCATTTCCAGCAGGCACCCAAAGTGCTTCCTATCCTCGCTCAAATACCCAATGCCATGCTTCACGGCCTGATGGGGCCCGTTAATCCGTACCTTGCGGCCATGCACGCGGATCTCACCGGAATCGAGCGGATCAGCACCGAAGATTGCCCGGGCAACCTCCGTTCTTCCTGCGCCGACTAATCCGGCTACGCCAAGTATTTCGCCCTTGCGCAGCGTGAAGCTTACGTTGTGAAGAACATTTCTACGATTTAGATTACGTACCTCAAGCATGCTTTCGCTCGATTCGTCCTTTAACCGGTTCGTCTTATCCAATTGATAGAGCTCTCGGCCTACCATCATCGAAATAATTTTATCGATGCTTGTATCGGCGGTCGCAACCRTATCAATGTAGCTTCCGTCTCGCATAACCGTGATGCGATCGGTAATTCGTTTCAGCTCCGCCATACGGTGGGAGATGTATACAATGCCTACCCCTTTAGCTCGCAGCTGGACGATAATCTTAAACAATTCCTCAATTTCCGCATCACTAAGCGCGGCTGTCGGTTCGTCCATAATTAACACTTGAGAGTCGTAGGAAATGGCTTTAATGATTTCAACCATTTGCTGCTTGGCGACCGTCAGCTTCGATACAAGCGTGGTAGGATCGATATCCAGATTCATTTGTCTGAGCAAAATGGTGGTTTGTCGATTCATCTCTTTCTCGTCCAGAAACAGTTTTATCGCTTTCCGCGGCTCTTTGCCGATAAAAATGTTTTGCGCGACGGTAAGATCGGCTGCGAGATTCATCTCCTGATGAATCATGCTGATTCCCTTTTTTTGAGCGGCTCGTGTATCCGGAATACGTACTTCCTCTCCCTGATAGAGAATGCGTCCCTCGTCCATCTGATACACGCCAGTCAACACCTTCATCATGGTCGATTTCCCGGCGCCGTTCTCCCCCACAAGTGCGTGTACTTCGCCAGGCCGCAGGTCGAACTTACAATCCTTTAAGGCATGAACCCCGGCAAAGCTTTTCACGATTCCTTCCATTTGCACTAGACTCTCACTCATCGCTTCATCTCCCCTCTCCTTATTCATGTTGTTACCGATAACTTTACACGGTTCATTCCGCCACTTACATGTGATTTCTTCTTGTAAGAGTCGAATAATTTTGGGGATTCAATCCGTTAGAGACCAACTAAATAATTTCAATTAAACTTTTCATTTTGGACGCTACGCGAGCAGATCATTCTTACGATCGCTGTTGCAGCCAGATTCTTGGATTTGATAAGACATTTAAAGGGTAGAATCCGGCCGCAAAGGCGAACACTTCGTATCTCCAGAACGATCTTCTCGCTTCGCTTAAACTACTAGTTCAACCTATTTAGTCGTTAACAACAAAAAAGCAGAGCAGGCTTACGCCTACTCTGCCAATCTTCCATTATTCTGAGCTTMGTTCATCTATTCATTTCCAACAAACGGAAACAACAGCTTCTGATTCTCCTCTTCATACATATTTTGTTTCGTTATAAGCAGTGAGCCCGTATCGATAAGCTTCGCAGCCTTCTTGCCCTTAACAACCTCCATGGCCGTTTTAATGCTGAGATAACCCATTTGAAAAGGCCTTTGAAGCACCGTAGCATTCATGACGCCTTCATCCAAAAGCTTAATCTCGTTGAAAGAACTATCGAATCCAATCAGTTGCACTTTCCCCTTTAATCCCAGTTCCTGAATGGCTCTTCCCGCTCCAACCGTAGTCGGCTCGTTGAGTCCGATAATGCCGAACACATCATTATGCTGCTGCAGCATTTCCATAGCCAATAAATAGGAATTTTGCTCGGAGCCCTCGCCATTGTACGTACCTAGCATTTCGATTCCGGGATAATTTTCTAAAACTTCATGAACGCCCTTTTCCCTGTCGATATGAGAAGCAGCGCTTTTGACATAGCTTATAATAGCTATTTTAGCCTTATCTTTGATCAAGCTTTTCATCGCTTCGCCCGCTTCTCTGCCAGCACTGACGTTGTCCGTCGTTACGATGCTATCGGCTGCATCTGACTTGATTCCCGAATCGACGATAATAAGCTTAATTCCGCTCTTCTTTATTTTCTCTGCGACGGGTACGAGTCTCTCGTAATCGGTCGCAGCCAATACGATCGCATCTGGCTTATTTAATATCGCTTTCTCCACAAGGGCAATTTGTTCATCAACGTCCGTTTCCGACTTTGTCCCCCATACCTGAACGTTTACATTAAACTCTTGGGCAGCTTCATGCACGCCGTCAATTAATACCTGCCAGAATTCTACCGATGTATCGATAGTTTTAAGGATTACCGTAACCTCTATCTTCTTTTTCGCAGATAATCCATTATGCCCATATACAAAAACGGCCACAGCGATGAGAAGGAGTGCAACGGCGGTTGTTACCCACTTATGACTTCCTGCCATGTCTCTCGTCCTCCAGAACTTGGCGTATTTTAGGAATACGGATATAGACGGTTGTTCCCTCCCCTAGCACGCTCTGGTAGGTTAATCCGTATTGCGCCCCGTAATAAAGCTTAAGCCGTTCCTGAACATTTTGCACGCCGACTCCTCTTCCGCCCTCCGTAACGGAAGCTGGAAGATGAAGCGACTTTAATTTCTCCTCATCCATCCCATTCCCGTTATCTTCAACAATCAGAATAATGTCCGAGTCCGTTTCTTCGCAAGCAACCCGGATGAAACCAGGTCCCTGCTTCATCTTAATGCCATGATAGATCGCATTTTCAATAAGCGGCTGCATAATGATTTTGATGACCCGATATTCCTGAATCGATTCGGATATTTCGATATGATAATCCAGCTTATTTTTATACCGCATTTTCTGAATCATTAAATAGTTCGTAATATGCTCAATTTCAGTTTTAATTGAAACCAGTTCCTCGCCCTTGCTGATCGACGAGCGGAAAAGCTTGGCAAGCGCCGAAGTCATTAACACAACTTCCCTAGACTTATTGCTCTCGGCCATCCATACTATGGAATCAAGCGTGTTATAAAGAAAATGAGGGTTGATTTGGGCTTGAAGGGCGCTGATCTCACTCTTGCGTTTTTGTTCCTGATCGAGTACCGTTTGCTGCATCAGCTCTTTAATTTTACCGACCATCATATTAAACGCTCTTGCAAGCCTCTGGATTTCTACCGTTCTGTGACCGGGGACATGGATATCGAAATTCCCCTTTTCCACTTCCTTCATATAGCCCTGCAAGCGTTTGATCGGTTGGCTCACGCGTTGAGATAAGAATAATGAAATAATAATTCCGATAATAATACAGATGATTCCCAAAACAATAATAGACAGCAGCACATTACTCTGATTTTCAGCTAATTCGCTTACGTAGGAGACACCGACAATTTTCCAGCCAAACTCAGAATCCTGAACCGTGTACATTCGGCTTTCGCTGCCTTGATTGCTTATGAACGTTCCATTTCTGACTTCCAGCACTTTATCGATCATCTCTGTTTTCAAATTACTATAAATCAATTGCTGCTGGGGATGATAGACGATTTTCCCATTCGAATCGATGATGAATAAATATCCTCTTTGGCCTAGGCGAATATCCTTAAACATGTCATTCATAACACTGAAATTCAAATCGACCAAAAAAACGCCCAGCTTCTTGTTCCCGTCCTTGCTGACCAGTTCCCGGCTCAATGATACGACCCAAGGATACATGTCTTTAAAAATAGGCTGCACGTGCGAAGAGGAAATAACGCTTTGCCCGCCCATGCTTTTAGCGTTCCTATACCAATTCATACTTGTAATATCGACGTTTGGATTTAACTCGAGCTCTTTGCGGCCTGACACGAACTGTCCGCCATAACCGAAAATGTTCGCTGAGCTAATATCCGTTCGGGATACCAGCATCCCACCTAACATTTCGGAGATCGCTTCCTTGTAATCCTTCTCTTCCTTTAAACTATTAAAGGAAGCTGAGGATAAATAAACTTGAACTGCATAATTGCCAGCTACAAGATCAGACATATACTTCATTCCGTTAATGTAGGATTTAATATTGTTGTTTACCTGTTTCACCAGCTCCGTAGTATACGTCTGCGCTGTGGAATTAACGGAATCCTTAGTTAAGTAAAAGGAAGTAACGCTCATCATAATGCTCGTCATAATGATGAGCGCGACCGAGGCAAGCACCATATTCGTCTGAATACTCGGCAATCGTGAAAACATTCTCACTCGTATCACACTAACCCTTTTATTTTTTTATGGCGATAATCCGTTGGGGTTTCTCCCGTATGCTTCTTAAATGCGCCGCTAAAATAATGAGGATCGCTGTAGCCAACGGCATATGCGATCTCATAGCTCTTTAAAGCTGACACAATTAATAATTCCTTCGCTTTCTCCATACGCAGATGGGTTACGAATTCCACGAACGTTTTACCGTTGGTTTGCTTGAATATGGTGCTGAAGTAACTTGAGCTCATCGATACGTGATAACACACCGACTTTAATGATAGCTTCGGGTCCATATAATGCAGCTTGATGTACTCTATCGCCTTTGCGACTTGGAACACGCATTGATGCTCCCGCATGCTTTTGATTGATCCGACTACTTTCGCGCATTGCTCCTTCAGCCACGCTTCAACTTCACCCATCGACGCAAACTTAGTCATTTCATTCATTGGAGCTTGGTTTGCTCCGAACACTTGTGCACTGTCAATGCCCATGACATAGAGCGTGTGCATAATCGTCAATACAATCCGTTGCAGATACATGTGGCAAATATCGAATGGAAAAGCATGTTCGCGGAACATGATGAAGATTTGCCCAATCCATTCATCCATCTCTTCCGTTGATCCGGTTTTCAGTTTCGTGACCAGTTCACTTTCCCAATCAATGAGCGACAACAACTCCGGCCGCTTTCGCTGCTCCATATCCCATATGCATATAATTTGATTGGTACCGATGACAAAACGATAATCAAGCGCTGACAAAGCAGATTGATTTAAACGCTGCACTTTGTCCGTTAAGCTGCATACATGTCCGATGCCTATAGAAAGTTTAACAGGCAGGTAATCGGTTATCGTACTGTGAATTTCTTCAGCCACCTGCGTCGATAGATCATGCAGTTCATCCCTCTGATGACCAGAAATGATGACATGCACACGATTTTCCCGATCTCTAAAAATAAGTGTCCCGGAACGGTCAGCTATAATTTCCTGGGCAATGTTATAAACAGCAAAACGAATAAGTTCCTCGTCGGACAACGTCTTAGGCTGGCTCCATACGAACTCGTCTACTTCTATGGCCAGCTCAATCACGAAGGAGCCGTCCCACTCAATATCAAAATAGCTAAAGTTCTCATTCTTTTGTTTTTCTGTCATTGGCGAAGTCGCAAATCGTTCCAAAAAACGCTCTTTCAACAAAGGCTGGCTCTCCCTCAATTGACGCTTCAACTGCTCGAAATCTTGCATTTGATTTCTTTCGCTGTCAAGCTCAGAACGAAGCTTACAAATGACCTGCTCAAGTTCCGCTGCCGTAACCGGTTTTAAAATATAGTCAACAGCTTGCAATTTCAAAGCCTGCTGGGCAAAATCGAAATCATCGTAGCCTGTAAAAATAATGACCTTCACTTTCGGGAAATTAGCAGAAAGCTCGCGCGTCAGCTCAATGCCGTTCATGAACGGCATTCCAATATCGGTCAACACGACATCCGGCGTATGACGGTTAATGAAATCTAGCGCTTCCTTGCCGTCCTCGCAGCTGCCTATGCATTCGAAACCTAGCCTCTCCCAATCCATTTGATCTTCTATCGCTTCTCGAACCAGCGCCTCATCGTCGACAATCAACAACTTGTACATAAGATCCCCGCCTTGTTATCTAAGGTACTTTGCATGTTTACAACAACGATCCATGATGTTAACAGGAATTGAAAGCGCAATCATATTGTTTGGGTCAAAATACTTGAAACCGGGCATGTGGTCTATGAAGCATTCTCTTAGCTGTAGATTGAATTTAAATAGAGTGATTGATTTTATACGAATTCCTTTCATCGTATAAGAGGAATTTGGTTATGTAAATGTAAATATATTCGGAGTTAGTCGAATTTTCTCTTTTTATAAACGTATGACAAATCCAAGGTTACGCGCTATTCATACATTTTGGTCGCTGTGCTTAAACTTCATTTCTTTTGTTCCATTTAATCATAATTAAATGGTTTCTTCATTCATCCTAATCTGCAAATAAAAAGGATGCCAGCCTTGGCTAATCGCCGCTGACATCCTCACTGATTAAGACTCTACGAYCCGCTGGCAATAATTATGCTGACTGATCTTTTTAATTCTCATCCAGCTCCAAAATACGGAGCAGAATTGTAATGACTTCCGCTCTGGTAGCCACGGCATTGAAGTCAAACTTGCCGCCTTCCTTGCCCTGCATAATCCCTTTCGCAGCTACTGCGCCAATCGCGCCCTTTGCCCACTCTGGCAGTTTAGAATGGTCAGTAAAGTTTGCTGCTTTGTCCTTTTGGTCTTCCAGCTTCATAGAACGAGCAATAATAACTGCAAGCTCAGCGCGTGTCAAACCGCTATTTGGACGCAGCGTTCCATCTGCATAGCCGCTTAAAATCCCCGCTGATAC
>NZ_JBFRDK010000131.1:0-18232 GCF_052113545.1 Paenibacillus sp. TAF43_2 | reverse complement strand
TGGTTATATGGGAATGGGAGTCGGTCTGTACATTAGCCGCAAGCTGGTTGAGCGAATGGACGGCGAAATTCGAGTGGATTGGTCCGAAATCGGTGAAGGAACTCGTATGCTCTTTACACTGCCTAGGGCTTTAGACATTCAAGGCTATCGGGAAGCTTCGGCATCCTCAGAAAACGAAATGATGCAGCGAGTGACTGCTGATCACGCCTCGCTCGACGTTATAGGCTATCATGATCATACCATTTTAATCGTGGATGACGAGGCCTCCAATATTTATAGCTTATTGCATATCTTAAAGCAGCATCGATACAATGTGATTACAGCATTTTCGGCTAAAGAAGCGATGTTCAAGATGGACGAGCATCCTCATGTGGATCTTGTTATTTTAGATGTTATGATGCCAGGTACTTCTGGTATTGAACTATGCCGTACACTGCGAGGCCGCTATTCTATTCTAGATTTGCCCATTCTCTTCGCGACTGTTAAGGACACGCCTGCAGATATTGCGTTAGGTTTCAGGGCAGGTGCTAATGATTATATAACGAAGCCATTTGATGGTGAGACGCTGCTTGCTAGAATCCAAACATTGATTGCAATGAAAACCTCCATTCAGGAGGCCATTCAAAATGAGCTAGCCTTTCATCAGGCTCAGATTAAGCCTCATTTTTTGTTCAACGCGTTAAGCAGCGTTATTTCCTTCTGTTATACAGATGGAGAAAAAGCAGCCTATTTACTGTCGATGCTTAGTCAATATATACGCTACATTCTAGATACGGATCGATCTAATTTAGTCGTTCCTCTAGACCGTGAGCTTGAATTGATTCATGCCTATGTTGAGATCGAAAAAGCTAGGTTTGGAGAGCGGTTTACTTTTATCTCTCATGTAGATGAAGGTCTTCAAGATGTAGAGATTCCTTCTTTATGTATTCAGCCATTTGTTGAAAATGCGATCCGTCACGGGTTATTTGATAAAGAGGGAGAGGGCACTGTTTCATTAAAGATTAATGAAGGACATGGTTATATACAAGTAACCGTCGAGGACGATGGTGTTGGAATGCCGGATATTCTGCTTAGTCAAATAACGAGCGGAGAGAAGCGGGATGGGGGCATTGCCATCGCTAATATTCGAAAGCGGCTAGAGGCCATTTCTGGTGCTGCATTCACTGTTCATTCAGAGCTAGGGAGCGGAACAAAGATAACGATGTATTTGCCTTATGGTATCGTAGGGTGAATAATCATGACTCATCACTTGGACGATATTTTGGATGAAGGATTAAAGGGGTGAAGATTATGTTTCGGGCTGTCATTATAGAAGATGAGAAGCCGATTTTGGAATTAATGAAGGTTATTTTAGGACGGAATACTAATTACACTATTGTGGGAGCTTTCACTAATCCTATTGAAGCGCTAGAGAAAATGGAAGACATTAAGCCCGACGTAGCTTTCATAGATGTGGAGATGCCTAAGATGAATGGGCTTGAGCTTTCACGGAAAGTACGAGCGTTAACAGTGCAGACGGAGATTGTTTTTACAACAGCTTACAAGAACTATGCTCTGGACGCGTTTGGGGTAGAAGCGATTGATTATATTTTAAAGCCGGTAACACCTTCAACAATTGAAC
The DNA here is from genome assembly GCF_052113545.1 of Paenibacillus sp. TAF43_2. Lineage (NCBI taxonomy): Bacteria > Bacillati > Bacillota > Bacilli > Caryophanales > Paenibacillaceae > Paenibacillus > Paenibacillus sp. TAF43_2. The sequence goes on along the minus strand of NZ_JBFRDK010000131.1, from coordinate 16,611 downwards.
GGGTGACGGAACGTCTAGTTAATCGGCAGCGCTCAACTATGATGGTCATCCCTCAAAAGGACCTATCTATGATCCAATGTTTTGGTGGGTTCGAGGTCCGCAATTCGGAAGGGGTTCCTGTACATTTTCGGACACGCAGGGCAGAGGTGCTGTTTGCCTATTTTTTGTGTCATTCGGGACGCAATATTAGCAAATGGCAGGTAATGGATTTATTGTGGCCGGATATGCCGGAGGAGAGAAGCTCTTCCAATCTATACAATACAATTTATCTTATGAAGAAAATATTGAAAGAAAATGATCTCGGCATGAGCATCCGTAAAATGAATGATGGCTACATGATGGAAACGGGAAACCAAATGTATGATGCGCTAGCGTTCCAACGCTCAAATGTATCTTTTACCGAGGGTAAGCTGGATAGGGAGCAAATGGAGTATCTATGTGCATTGTATCAAGGGCCGCTACTGGACGGGAAAACCTATCTATGGAAAATCTCACTGGAGGAAGCTTATTTTAAACAATACTCCATGATGACCAGAAAGCTAGTCGAAGATGATTTATTATCGAATGACTGGAATCAAGCGGAACAGCGCCTCGACAAATATTTGGCTGTTTATCCGCTTCATGAAGAGATGAATCAGCTTATGATCGATATTTATGAGAAACAAGGGAACAGGGAGAAGATGCTTCGACTATATACGAAATATGAGAGGGCTTGCCGCGAAGAGCTTGGAATAGAGCCGTCTTTGGATATGAAGAGCAGGTTATCTTCGTTCTAGATTCATTAAAAATATAGTTATAAACAATTAGAGCAGAGGAATGTCCTCTGTTCTTATTTGTTTTTTCGACATGTTGTGACGAATTGTGAGATTTTGTTGAGTTTCGATTGTTAAGATTCTTCCAAACATGGTAATAGCCAATCACACGGTGGGAGAGAGGTCAAAAATATGCTTAGTTTAGTAAGGTCCAAGAAGATAATCAGTATGATTCTATTCGCGCTGATGGTCAACCTATGCTCGTCATTGTTTATTGAGGATGGGAGAAAGGTAAATGCGGCTGGAACTGAAGAAGTTTCTGTATTTAAGAAAGCGTATATTACAAGCTATACCAATGGTACTGTCGATGTTGTTAATCTATCGGATCTGACGGTAGAAAAGGCTAAAATCAAGGTAGGAAATCAACCGAATAGCGCTGCGATTAACCCCAATCAGAAGCAAGTGTTCATAACCAACAGAGGAAGCAATACGGTTTCGGTTATTGATCCGGCGAAGGATGAGGTAATCGCGACCATACCGGTTGGAATTCAACCTCATGGCGTTGCCTTTAATAAGGATGGAAGTAAAGCCTATGTGGCAAATGACTTAGGAAACTCGATTTCAGTTATAAATACAGCCTCATTTGTTGAGGAGAAAAAAATATCCGTTGCTAATCCTATTGCGATGGTATTGGTTGGTAATGATCTTTATGTTACCAGTAAAAGCGGGAAACTCACGATTATAGATATAATAAGCGAATCAATTGTTAAGGAAATCACTATTGAGGGGGCACTTTACGGACTTTCGGTTAATCCCTCAGGCACAAAGATTTATGTGGCTAACATAATAACTAATTTCGTCTCCATAATTGATACCTATTCAAAAACTCATGAAGCGGATATACCGGTTGGCAGCATGACAACTGCAACAGAAGTTAGTCCTGATGGCAGTAAGATATTTGCAGCACATGGCTATAGTGACTCTGTGTCAGTAATCAATGCGGCAACCCTTAAAGTGGATGCTACCATAAGTGTTGGCGCTAGGCCTTATGTCATCGGCCTTTCCAAAGATGGTCTTCAAGCGTACACGATTAATTATGGCTCGAGCAATATGAGTGTTATAAACACAGCGACAAACAAAGTCGACAAGACTATTGGGTTGAGTGATGGTCCTTTTATGGTCGGAACCTTCATGGTTCCTGTTGCTGTTGCATTGGATGCTGAACCCTCTGAACCATCCGAGCCAGCAGATAACAAAGCACCTGTTGTGGCAGCACTAACTCCTGTTAAGGATGCACAGACTGTTAGTGTGGATACTAATCTTAAATTAACGTTTGATGAGAAAGTAAAGGCATTGGCGGGTAAAAAGATAACGCTTTGGAAGCCTCGGGAATTATCAATGATTAATGGACCTCAATATCCGATCTTAATAAGCGATGCAACGTTAGTAGAATCAATTGATGCAGGTGATTCGACAAAGGTAACAGTCTTGGATAATGTAGCAACAATTAATCCAGCAGCGGATCTGGAATATCAGACGACTTATTTTGTGAAGATTGAACCATCTACTTTTACGGATATTGCAGGAAATGGCTATGCTGGATTAACCGCTGATGTTGAAATCCATGATGGTCAAGTACAGGATACTTATACAGAATCATGGCTTTTCAAAACGGGTAAGGCAGCAGATACAACCGGCCCGGTGGCGACAACATTTGTACCCGCGAAAGCAGCTGTGGATGTTTCCATCAGTACGGACATGACATTAACGTTCAACGAAAATGTGAAGGCTGGAACAGGCAAAAAAATAAAGATTTTTGAACCGGGCAGAGCCACACCGGATGGAACAAATCCAAGTGCTCCAATTTTACTTGAAGAAATAACTTCATCAGATACGAGCAAAATAACGATTTCTGGGAACAAAGTTACCATTAATCCAACGAAAAACATGAAAAACAATACCTATTATTATATTCTCATGGATAAAGGTGCGTTTCAGGACATATACAATAATGATTTTGATGGCATGTTCCAATTCATTCAGTTGATGAACGAAAACGTAATGTATATGGGTGAGCCGGGGAAGATATGGTTCTTCAAAACAGAAGCTGCACCAGACACAACAGCGCCGACAGCTATTGGATATTCACCAGCGAATAATGCGCTTGATGTGGCGGTTGATGCTAGCTTACAGCTGACTTTCAGTGAGATCGTGGAAGCGATGGCAGGCAAAAACATTAGCATCCGCAAAGCAAGTGATGATAGTGTTGTTGAAACCATTGCGGCTAACGATACTGCAAAATTGACACTAGCAGGAACTAAGGCAACCATTAAATTGTCAACTAGTTTAGCTAACGACACGGGTTATTACATTCTGATTGATGATGGAGCCTTTAAGGACAAGGCAGGCAATACGTATAAGGGCATTACAGGTAAGACGATCTGGAGCTTCAAGACAGCAAAGAGTGTTTCGCCACTAACTGTCACGGCATTATCTCCTATTGATGATGCTTCAGCAGTGGCCACTAACTCCGATTTGTTGCTAACTTTTAGCGAGAATGTACAAGTGATTCCGGGTAAAAAGATTTTTATCAAGAAGCAATCTGATGACAGCATTGCTCATACTTTTGAAATTAGCAGCATTAGCGATGTAAGTGTATCTGGTAATAAAGTAAAGATAAATCCTTACCTAATGGTATCGGATGTTCCAGGGAATTATTTGGAATACAATACTGCTTACTATGTTCAAATAGAAGCGGGAGCACTGAAAAGCACGACCAGCAGTGCACAATACGCAGGTATTGCAGACAAGACAACTTGGAACTTCACTACAGGCGCTGCTCCGGAAAAAAACGAACTGAAGGTTACAGCATACTCACCTGCCGGAGGGACAAATAGTGTTTCTCAGAGTACAGCTCTAAAACTGACGTTTAGCACAAATGTTCAGGGAATAAACGGCAAGAGCTTTGAAATTAGAAAGAAGTCTGACAATAGCGTTGTGCATAAAGTGAGTATCGGAGAAATGGGAGTCGAGATATCGGGAAATACGGTAACGATCAATCCTCCAATCCTCCCGCAACCTGGCAATGGTCCTAAGGTCGAATATTTGGAGCCAGGTACAGAATATTACGTCCTAATTGCAGCTGGAGCTTTGAAGGATAAAGACGGAAACAGCTATGCGGGTATTTCTGATAAATTAGTATGGACCTTTACCACGGAGTCAGATTTGGAACTGGATACAGACGGAGATGGTATTCCAGACTCCATTGATCCAGACGATGACAACGACGGTTTGACGGATGAGCAAGAAGCGAAAATAGGTACAAATCCGAAAGATCCAGACACCGACAAGGATGGAATCAACGATAAGGACGATCCATTTCCAACGGATGGAGCTAAGCCGGGTACAGTAAACGGTGAGCTGGATACAGACGGAGACGGCATTCCAGACTCAACTGATCCAGACGATGACAACGACGGGTTGACGGATGAGCAAGAAGCGAAAATAGGAACGAATCCAAAAGATCCCGACACCGACAAGGATGGAATCAATGACAAGGACGATCCATTCCCAGCGGATGCAGCTAAGCCGGGTACAGTAAACGGTGAGCTGGATACAGACGGAGACGGTATTCCAGATTCGACTGATCCAGACGACGACAATGACGGATTGACGGATGTGCAAGAAAAAGCAATTGGAACAAATCCAAAAGATCCTGACACCGACAAGGATGGAATCAACGACAAGGACGATCCATTCCCAGCGGATGCTTCTAAGCCGGGTACAGTAAACGGTGAGCTGGACACAGATGGAGATGGCATTCCAGATTCGACTGATCCAGACGACGACAACGACGGTTTGACGGATGAGCAAGAAGCGAAAATAGGTACAAATCCAAAAGATCCTGATACTGACAAGGATGGAATCAACGATAAAGATGATCCATTCCCAACGGATGCGTCTAAGCCGGGCAAAGTAAACGGTGAGCTAGATACAGACGGAGACGGTATTCCAGATTCGACTGATCCAGACGATGACAACGACGGTTTGACGGATGAGCAAGAGGTAAAACTGGGTACAAATCCAAAAGATTCTGACACCGACAAGGATGGAATCAACGACAAGGACGATCCATTCCCAGCGGATGCTTCTAAGCCGGGTACAGTAAACGGTGAGCTGGATACAGACGGAGATGGCATTCCAGATTCGACTGATCCAGATGATGACAACGACGGTTTGACGGATGAGCAAGAAAAAGCAATTGGAACGAATCCAAAAGATCCAGATACGGACAAGGATGGAATCAATGATAAGGACGATCCATTCCCAACGGATGCTTCTAAGCCGGGTACAGTAAACGGTGAGCTGGACACAGACGGAGATGGCATTCCAGACTCGACTGATCCAGACGACGACAACGACGGTTTGACGGATGAGCAAGAAAAAGCAATTGGAACGAATCCAAAAGATCCAGACACGGACAGAGATGGTGTCAATGATAAGGATGATTATTATCCGCTCGATCCAACGAGATCCAGTTATTCAGGCAACAACTCGGGCGGCAACGTGACGCMAAAGCCTGATAAGCCTGATCCGGTTGAAGTTCCAGAACACAAAGAAGTCAAAGCTTATATTATTGGTCATCAGGACGGAAGCTTTAAACCAGAGAAAGGGATTACACGTGCTGAAATGGCAGCGATACTTGTTCGCATACTGGGCAAGGAAGCTGAATTATCTTCCGTGAGCAGCACGGGCGTTGATGCTGAGCATTGGGCTGCAAAATACATTGCAATCATAACCAAATTGGGTTTAATGGTTGGTTATCCAGATGGCAGCTTCAAACCAAATCAGACGATCACTCGTGCGGAAATGGCTGTTATTATTAATCGATTGATGGAGCATATTGAAACCGGCGGCAAAAGCTTCTCTGACATTAATGGGCACTGGGCACAAACGGCCATTGATCAGGGGACTGCAGCAGGAATTTTCAACGGGTATAAGGATGGTACATTTGCGCCAAACCGCGTTCTTACGAGAGCAGAGGCTGTTGTCATATTCAATAGACAGCAGGGCAGATCTCCTCTAGCAGGAGCAGATCAACAATGGAGTGACGTTTCGCAGAAGCACTGGGCGTATGAAGATATTCAGACTGCGAGCATCGACCATGAGATTAAAGAGCAATAATGCTAACGGTCATCTAGAGCATTTCAGTAAGAACCTGATTCTCTAAAACTAAAAAGCAGCCTGCCTCACAACAGCTTAAGTTGTGAGAGTAGGCTGCTTTTGTTTGTTTGATAAACGATAGCTTTTACGCCCAACTCTTCTGCTTTAGATCCAGTTCCTTTTATGTGGAAATTAAGAAGTGATTTGCCGTTTACATTGATGTTCTCCCTGTATGTGCGATATAATAGGAAGAATGATTACAGGAATAGGAAAGGAAGAATACCTGATGAGCATTTCACCTAAGGATGTAGACCATGTAGCAAGACTTGCGCGGTTAGAGCTATCCGATTCGGAGAAGGATCAGTTTACGGAGCAGCTCAATGCGATTTTGAAATATGCGGAAAAGCTAGAAGGCTTGGATACGGAAAATGTTGAGCCAACCAGCCATGTGCTCCCTATAACGAATGTAACGCGCGCGGATGAGAAACGCCCGTCGCTGCCGATCGAGAAGGTTTTGCTAAATGCGCCTGATGAAGAAGATGGACAATTTAAAGTACCTGCGGTGCTTGAATAATACGAATGGGTTTAATTTGAAGGGAGGAACTACTGTTGGCACTGTTTGATTTGCGCCTGCAGGATGTACATAACAAGCTTAACAATAAGGAACTGTCTGTTTCTGAGCTGGTTAGCGCATCATTTGCGAGAATTGCGGAAACTGAGCCTGCTATTAAGGCTTTTATCACATTAAATGAAGAGAATGCACGCTTGCAGGCTTCCGAGCTGGACAAGCAATTGCAAGAAGGCGGCGACCAAGGTTTATTGTTTGGATTGCCGGCGGGTGTTAAGGATAATATTGTGACTGAAGGTCTACTGACCACTTGTGCGAGTCAGTTCTTAAGCAATTACAATCCTATTTATGATGCCACTGTTGTTCGCAAGCTGAAAGCAGCTCAGTCGGTAACGATTGGCAAGCTGAACATGGATGAATTTGCGATGGGCGGTTCCAACGAGAACTCCAGCTTCTATCCAACTCGCAATCCATGGAATACGGATTATGTTCCAGGCGGCTCAAGCGGCGGATCCGCAGCTTCGGTTGCTGCTGGACAAGTTTATTTCTCGCTTGGCTCCGACACTGGCGGCTCGATTCGTCAGCCAGCTGCTTATTGCGGTATCGTTGGCCTCAAACCAACATATGGCCTAGTATCACGCTTTGGACTTGTTGCTTTTGCATCTTCTTTGGACCAAATCGGTCCGCTTACCAAAAATGTTGAAGATTCCGCATTTGTGCTGCAAGCCATTGCTGGTTACGACACAAGCGACTCTACATCAGCGAATGTGGATATTCCAGATTACACAGCAGCTCTTACAGGTGATGTAAAAGGTCTGCGTATCGGTGTGCCTAAAGAATACCTAGGAGCTGGTATTGATCCGCGTGTGAAAGAAGCGGTACTTAAAGCGCTGGCAGTGTACGAATCACTGGGCGCGACTTGGGAAGAGGTTTCACTTCCGCATACGGAGTATGCAATCGCTACTTACTATTTGCTTGCTTCCTCGGAAGCATCGTCAAATCTAGCTCGTTTCGACGGCGTACGTTACGGCGTACGTGCGGAAGATCCTGCAAATCTCATTGATTTGTATAAGAAATCCCGCAGCGAAGGATTTGGCGCTGAAGTAAAACGCCGGATTATGCTTGGAACCTATGCTCTAAGCTCTGGCTATTATGACGCATATTATTTGAAAGCTCAGAAGGTGCGTACACTTATCAAGCAGGACTTTGACCAAGTGTTCAGCCAATATGATCTCATCATCGGACCTACGGCTCCGACACCTGCGTTCCGAATCGGAGAGCAAGTTGGAGATCCATTAACGATGTATTTAAACGATATCTGTACGATACCGGTAAGCTTGGCTGGCGTTCCTGCCATTAGCGTTCCTTGTGGAACGGCAGATGGCTTGCCGATTGGCTTGCAAATTATCGGGAAAGCGTTCGACGAATCGACGGTGCTGCGCGCCGCTCATGCGTTCGAGCAGCATACAGAGCATCATAAACAACGTCCGCAGCTATAAGCGGACCTATATACGTTTACGAAGGGATCGATACGAATGTCTGAACCGAACAAATACGAGACGGTTGTCGGGCTGGAAGTCCATGTGGAGCTGCATACGAACAGTAAAATCTTTTGCGGCTGCTCTACGGCTTTCGGCGCGCCGCCGAATACCCATACCTGTCCAGTATGCCTTGGACATCCCGGCGTTTTGCCGGTATTGAATCGTAAAGCCGTTGAATATGCAATGAAAGCGGCAATGGCTTTGAACTGTCAAATTGCAGATATCAGCAAGTTTGACCGTAAAAACTATTTTTACCCCGATTCGCCAAAAGCGTATCAGATTTCGCAATTCGATCAACCAATTGGTGAACATGGCTGGATTGATATTGAAGTGGGCGGAGAAACCAAACGAATTGGGATTACGAGGCTGCACCTTGAAGAGGATGCAGGCAAATTGACTCACGTCGATGGCGGTTATGCATCACTTGTCGATTTCAACCGTGTAGGTACGCCGCTAATTGAGATCGTATCAGAGCCTGATATTCGTACACCTGAGGAAGCGAAAGCATACCTCGAGAAAATCAAAGCCATCATGCAGTATTGCGATGTTTCTGATGTGAAGATGGAAGAGGGCAGCTTGCGCTGTGATGCAAACATAAGCCTTCGTCCATACGGACAAAAGGAATTTGGTACACGTGCGGAGCTTAAGAACATGAACTCCTTCCGCGGCGTTCAGCGCGGCCTTGAGTATGAGCAGTTCCGCCAAGCGGAAATTCTCGATAGCGGAGGTGAGGTTATCCAGGAGACGCGTCGTTTTGACGATGCACTTGGTAAGTCCTTCTCTATGCGCGGCAAAGAAGAAGCACATGATTATCGCTACTTCCCGGACCCGGATCTAGTACAGCTTCATATTAGTGAAGACTGGAAGCAAAGCATTCGTGCGACAATTCCAGAATTGCCTGATGCGCGCAAAGCGAGATATACGGCTGATTACAGCTTGCCTTCCTATGATGCTGAAGTCATTACTTCATCTAAGAAGCTTGCTGATTTCTTCGAGGAGAGCCTTTCTTACACGAAGGATGCCAAATCCGTATCGAACTGGATCATGGGTGATTTGCTTGGTTATTTGAATGCCAACGGTCAAGAAATTACCGATGTAAAGATTACTGGACAAGGCCTAGGTGAAATGATTGGTTTGCTTGAGAAAGGCACAATCAACGGTAAAATTGCCAAAACGGTATTTAAAGCGATGCTGGATTCAGGCAAGCTGCCACAGCAGATTGTAGAGGAACAGGGTCTCGTTCAAATCAGTGACGAAGGCGCTATTCAAGCCATCGTTAACCAGATCGTTGAAGCAAATCCGCAATCTGTTGAAGATTACAGAGCAGGTAAAGATAAAGCAATTGGCTTCCTTGTTGGTCAGGTTATGAAGGAATCAAGAGGGAAAGCAAATCCTGCACTCGTGAATAAGCTGCTTGTAGAACGCTTGAAATAAGAGCAGTTGCACGCAAATAGACGCGGTTCATCAACATGATGAACCGCGTCTTTCTTTTTGTACATCACTCTGGACAGAAGACCTGTAAGCTCCATACGCTGCATACAATTATGTTACAATAGCGAATATAGAAAGGTCGGGATTGTTTATGCTACTAAGTACACTTCATAATCCTTGGTATATTAGTGAACTTCATATTTTATTAAGGCTCCTGCTTGCCTTGCTATTGGGCGGACTTATTGGCTTCGAGCGAGAACAGTCGAATCATGCTGCTGGACTTCGAACGAATATTCTAGTTTGTTTAGGTTCTTGCTTGTTGATGCTGCTATCCATGTACGGTTTCTCAGCATTTGTCGACGAGCCTAACGTACGGGTTGACCCAGCGCGACTTGCAGCCGCAGTTATTACAGGCATTGGATTTCTAGGTGCAGGTACTATTTTATTTACCGGAAAATCAATAACGGGTTTAACGACAGCGGCGTCCCTATGGGTCGTTTCTGCAATTGGATTAGCAGTCGGAGCAGGCTTTTATTTTGCATCAGCTACCGCAACGATCATGGTTCTTGTGACATTATGGGCGTTTAATAAGCTGGAAAAAAGGTATATTAGTGCAAAGAAAGAGCACTTGCTCAAAATAAAAGCTAATAATTTATCTCAAGCTATGCTTGAATTAAATAGCCTATTGACTGATCGGAAAATCATCATGAGAAAAATGCTGCTGGAAGAATGCGAGGGTGAAGAGGAAGGCGAGCAGATTTTGCTGCAGGTGTATATTACACTGCCTAAATCAGAAGCATTGTTAGTGCTCCTCGATAATATAAAGCACTTGGAGGGTGTACGTTGGGTCAGCTCAGAATAAAACGAATAAAAAATAGGCTTCTCACCGTATTATTCGCATTTGCTATGCCAGGAGCAGGACATATGTATACGGGACAGCATCCGAAAGGCTTACTGTTAATTGCGGCCTTTTGGCTGGATTTGACGGCGATTGTACGATTAGCCGATTCAGATGGCGGCAGACATTTGCTGTTGATCGTTTATTTAGGTATTATGCTTCCTATTTTTTATTTTATTAGCGTGTTTGATTCCTTGCAAAGCGCGGATGCCGATAATAACAACCCCGTTGCACTGAATCGCACACATGGTATTTTACTTTTGGCGGCGGGAAGCGTCATGCTTATTTTAGTGAAGCCTCCACAAGCGATTTTGCCCTGGATGAATGAACTAGCGGAGTTATGTGTTGGCCCGATTATTATAATCGCTTCAATATTGCTGCTGTCACGTTCAAGGAAAGGAAGAGTTACTATGTTTAAGCTGGGACGCTTTACAGCAGCGGCACTGGTATTGGTCGTAGGAGGATTGCTTCTCTGGGATCAAATTCAAGGACGGAATGATATTTCATTGCTTGGTCAATGGTGGCCGGTTATTTTTATTTTGCTAGGTTTAGAAATCATACTATACAGCATAAAGTTTAAAGACATAGAAAAAAAGCTTCGATTTGATGTTGGAGGCGCGATGATCGCTGTTGCGATTTCGTTGACCGCTTACGTTGTGACCCAATACGCGGATATCCCTTATCGTTGGCTGGATCAATTTAATGTTGATTTGAACGGTGCAGCAGAATTTGGAGAAGAGAAAGGATTTCATTATGAGAAGACCATCATTAAGGTTCCTTTAGATGAAGCGATTTCACTCATTCGTGTAGTTAATCCCAATGGGCAAGTAACCATTCGATCGGGCGACGTGCAGGAAATAGAGCTTTTGACCGCTGTATGGGTTGATGTGCCAGGCAAAACGGAGGCTGATGCGATCGCAGAGCAATCAACCGTCAAAATTAATCCAGGCGCTGAAGTAACGTTGGAGGCGAAGGGTCAAACCTATGGCGCTAACGGCAGCAGAAAACCGAGAATGAATATGATCATTACCGTACCAATGTCTTTGTCTGATCAGGTTGAGGTTAATCAACAGCCTACAGAAACACCGTTATCCTTAGGAGCGGAAGGTATTGATGCGAATAACGATGAAATTCCGGAGTCAACACCTGATGCTGATTTGAACGACCAGTCCGCAACTGAACAGCCTACGGATACAGATGCAGGTTTAAATGGTCAATCTGAACAACCGCCTCAGAATGCTGAGGAACAAAAGCCTGTATTAAAGATGAAAGTAGAATCAGGCAATGGTTCAATTGAAGTCATGAATTTGACGCTGCCAGGCGGCCTTGAGCTCCGAAGCAATAGCGGAATTGTTTCCGTAAGCAACATTAAAGGTCCTATCTCCGTCAAAGGTAATAATGGCGGAATTAATGTGAAAAGCATAACCGGTGATACCAGTCTTGAAACAAAAAATGGTACGGTTACTGCAGATTCTATTGAAGGTAAGCTTTATGCAAATACACTCAATGGCAGTTTGGAGATCAAGCAGATTGAGGGAAACATTGAAGCAGAAACAAAAAACGGGAAAATCAAAATGGACGGTGCAGGCGGTTCTGTTAAAGCGGATACGCTGAATGGGAACATTGAACTAAGCAGTGCTGAAGTTAGCGGAGATTGGGATCTCGATAGCTCCGTTGGAGAGGTAAAGCTTGCAATACCGGCGAATGCTCATTTTGCGATGTATGGATCGGTAACTTTCGGTAATATTGTGTCCGATTTGCCGCTTGAAGTAAGCAAGAAAACGATAAGAGGCACTATAGGCGACGGCACTTTCAGGATTCAGATTAATGCTACGAACAGCATTGCAATTAAGCAATTTGGACTATCCTAAAAAGGCGCTTTCATTGACAAACTCTTAAATAAGAACGTACAATAGCTTTAATAACTTTAAGGAAGGGCGTGAGGGGAATGGGAGCCAGCGTTAACTTAGCACTTGAGCAACTGAAGATGAATGGCGTCCGAATGACCCCGCAACGTCACGCCATATTAAGCTACTTGATGGACTCGATGTCGCATCCGACTGCAGATGAAATTTATAAAGCGCTCTCACCAGTTTACCCGAGCATGAGCGTAGCTACCATATATAACAATCTGCGTTTATTTGTAGAAGCTGGATTAGTGCGTGAGCTGACTTATGGCGATGATTCAAGCCGGTTTGATTCGGATTTATCCGATCATTACCATGCCATTTGCAAAAATTGCGGTTCAATCGTCGATTTTAATTATCCACCGCTGCTTGAGGTAGAACGTGCAGCGTCACGTGTAACAGGTTTTGTGGTTGAAGGACATCGGATGGAAATTTACGGTGTTTGCTCGACTTGCAATACTAAATCAGCGAAATAATTGGCGTTATGCCTACAAGAACGTGCCGGGAAGCGATACAACGCTAATCTGCACGTTTTTTAATAGTCGAATAGAATTTTGAAGTTAACATTACAGGAGAGTGATGACTTGGAAACGATGTACAACCGAGCGCCACGCCGAAAAGGCAACCGAGGTGCTCGGAGCATAATATTGTTGTTTTTGTTAGGAGTAATAGCTGTCTTTTGTTGGTATGGATATATGCGCTTTATTCCTAACAACGAAAAGGTAGATCCAAATTATAAGTCAGAGCATCCTATATTTATTCAAGGCGTTGAAGCGGAGCAAGGAGCTATTATCGAAAATGATGAAGTTAAGCTGCCGCTTTCGGTGCTGGAGCAGGTATTAGGAGCGGACAAGCCTATAAGATATGAGCCTGATTCAGGTTCAATCATACTGACAACTGCCAATAAGGTGCTTCACCTCAAGACGGATTCTTTAACGGCGACTATCAACCAAAAGCCATATGATCTAACGATTACTGCAGAAACGTCTAATGATACGGTCTATATTCCTGCAGAACCTTTGGAGGAGTTATATGGGCTGAAAGTAGAATTCGTAAAAGAGACAGGCACAGTAACACTGCTGAATGCAGGAGACATGGTTCAGCTCGCTGAGGCTACACCTGAGAAAGGGGCAGCTATTCGAACCGAAGCGACTATTCGAGCGCCTTTTGTTCAAAAAGTTCCTCAATCACAGTCAATAAGAATTTGGAAAGAGCAGGAAGGTTGGCTGCTTGTCCAAAACAGCGAAGGCATCATCGGTTTTATGAATAAAAAAGATGTGAAGCTTACTTCTATTGAGAAAATGCCCGAGCAGGCGTCAGAGCCTCCTTTTATTGCTTGGAAGGTGCTCGGCAATAAAATTAATATGACATGGGAAGCTGTTTATCAACGGAAAATCGATACTGCCAAAATAGCGCCGATGCAGGGAGTAAATGTCGTTAGTCCTACCTGGTTTGAACTTGCTGACGACAAAGGAACAATAAAAGGCAAGGCTGATCCCGCATATGTAAAATGGGCACATCAGCAAGGGATGCAGATTTGGGCGCTGTTCAGCAATAGCTTCGAGCCTGATCGAACGACAAAGGCATTAGCGTCAGTGGAAACTCGGTTCTCGATGATACAGCAGCTGATCGGCTTTGCTCAAGTATATGGATTGCAAGGGATTAATTTGGATTTTGAAAATGTACACACGTCGGATAAAGCTAACTTTGTACAATTTGTTCGGGAGCTGACTCCGCTTTTACATGAGCAAGGCTTGGTTGTCTCCGTGGATGTAACGCCCAAGTCGAATAGTGAGATGTGGTCGCTATTTCTTGATCGTGCAGCGCTTGGCAATGTTGTAGATTATATGATGGTCATGGCTTACGATGAGCATTGGGCTGCGAGTCCAAAATCGGGTTCGGTAGCATCGCTGCCTTGGACAGAGAGTTCTCTTGTTCGCATCATGCAGGAGGATGCCGTACCAGCAAGTAAAATTATTTTAAGCATGCCCCTTTATACCCGGATATGGACTGAGAAAAAAGGGGAAGACGGTAAAATAGACGTTTCCTCAAAGGCAGTAGGCATGAAGAAGGTTAATGAGATTATTACGACAAAGAAACTTAAGCCAGCGTTTGATGCAAAAGCAGGTCAGAATTACGTGGAATATACGGAAGACGGAAATTTGATGCGAATATGGATTGAGGATGAGGTATCCATTAAAGCTCGAGTAGCGCTTGCACGTAAATATGATTTAGCGGGTGTAGCAACATGGCAGCGTGCGTTCCAAACGGAAGCTATTTGGAAATCGATCGACGATTCTCTCAAGATTAGGCCATAATTCATTTATAAATGTTAAATAAGAAACGCCTCCTCACATGTGAAGACATGGAGGAGGCGTTTCTTATTTATGTAATGCTGCGATCAAAAGTTGGTTTTCTTAGCTTTTTACCTTCTTAGTAGAATAAAGGTTGTTTCCTAAGAAAGAATCAACCGTATATTCACTATAGGTTAAACTTGCTGTTCAGAAGGAGTAGTTGTTGCTTGTGTAGGATCAAGCGTAAGTATCGTTTTGCAATACATACAACGATCTGTTTTTCCAAGCATCTTGGTTGGACGCGAGCATTCTGGACACTGAAGCATTGTGGCACTTGTTGACATCATGCCAGCCCAGAAATAAACGGCTACGCTGATTAACAAGGAGATCATGCCGATTACCATGAAGATAGCAGCAATGATTTTGCCTGCTTGTCCCAAAAAAACAATGCCGGCTGTTCCGAGTATCATGACTCCCATGCCAACAAGGGTGAAAACGAGTCCCCATAGACGGAATTCATTGATTTTGGCTGACTTGAAAAAGAACTTATTCATGTATTCATACCCTTCCTATGACCAATGACTTATGATTTTGAAACAGTTTCTGAGTTAGTAAGCAGGAATGTGCCTCCAACCTGTCGAAAAAGAATAAAACTGTAGAATATTATTATAGCGTAATAAAATGTGATTAGCTATATGGAGGAACCAGTGGAACATATAAAAGCGTACTTCTCGGACAGCTATCGAGATGAACCTCATTTAATCGGTTTGGCTGTTATTGAAAACCCATATCCTTATAATCCTTTAGCTGATGGATTAGATTCATTAGTACTTGTTGTAATGAATGAAGAGATTGAGCGGAATGATACGGAGCATGTCCAAATCGAGGGTCAACGGGTATTGATTCGAACGATTGATTCGAATGGATTGAGTGAATGGTTGTCTGGTGGCGAAAACCGCAATATTATCGAGTGGCTAGTTCGGGGGGAGATCTTGGTGGATCGCGACGGCTATCTGAGCAGTGTTCGTGAACGTCTGCTTCAGTTTCCTGCTTCAATGCGGGAGCAAAAGCAGTTTGCTGAATTTACGGGTTTCTTAAGAACGTATTTACAAGCAAAGCAGGATCTATTGGATGGTAATTTGTTGGATGCATACAGTCATGTGCTGACAGCCTTGCATCATTGGGCTCATATCGTTCTTATAGAAGAAGGAAGGCATCCTGAGCTAACCGTGTGGAAACAGCTGAAGCGAGTTCACCCAGGAATATATAAGCTCTACGAAGAGCTAACGGTAAGCCCAGAAACATTGGAGCAACGCGTACAATTAGTTATGCTTGGCTGCGAGTTTTCCGTTATGAGCAAAATGAAAACAAGCTGCGCGTTATTATTTAATATACTTGGCAGCCGCGAAGAGCCTTGGAGTATTGCGGAGCTGCAATCACACGCCACATTAAATATATTGCATGGTGATTTGTCGCTTGTTCTCCAAAAGCTTGTGAAGCGGGAGTACATTCGTGAGGTTGCTGTTATGAATGAAGCAGGAGATATAGGTGCGCTTGAACTTCGATATATGAATAACGTGAAAACAAGTTAACGATTCAACCGTTTATAATAGTAGAAGCGCATGTCATGCCCTATGTTTATAGAGGCAGGCATGCGCTTCTTTTGTTTAAAATAAAAAGTAGAAAACATGCTTGACTTATATTAGGATCAGATGATATATTAGTACTCGCCGCTTTTACAGGATACATAATCGCGAAAACGACATTTTAAAAAAAATGTCGAAAAACGAAAAAAAGTACTTGCAAAGAGATAGGCAAACGTGATATATTATAAAAGTCGCCGATACGAAATACGCGGTTGACACGAAAGAAAAGATTGCTCTTTGAAAACTGAACAACGAGTAATAACTGCCTCGCAAATCCTTCGGGATAAGCGAAAAAAGCGATAAAAAAGTAATGAGCAAGTCAAACAACCAATTTGGAGAGTTTGATCCTGGCTCAGGACGAACGCTGGCGGCGTGCCTAATACATGCAAGTCGAGCGGAGTTGATGAGGTG
>NZ_JBFRDK010000130.1:0-18466 GCF_052113545.1 Paenibacillus sp. TAF43_2 | reverse complement strand
GGCCATGAATCGATCGCAATTGATTCCTCAACAGGCACGAAGGTAAATGAGGTTCCGCTCAAAGCAAAGCAAATTTTGCATGAGAAAATTGCACGTCAAATTGCAAAAGGCATAAATCCGCGTGCAATTCGCGGACTTATTGTAGGTATACCGAATGTCGGGAAATCCACGTTGATCAACAAGCTCGCTGGACGCGCTATTGCTTTAACCGGCGACCGTCCTGGCGTTACGAAGGGGCAACAATGGATTAAGATTGGAACTGAAATGGAACTGCTCGATACACCGGGCATATTGTGGCCAAAGTTTGAAGACGAGCTCGTCGGATACAGGCTTGCTATGACAGGTGCTATTAGAGAGCAAATTTTGAATGTTGACGATATCGCGTTTTTTGCGATGCGTGAGCTGGTAGATCGTTACTGGCCTAACATGAAAGAGCGGTATGAGCTTGAAACGCCACCAAAGGACGCTACGGATTCAGATGAAATCGTGCGCGTGATGGAAGATATCGGACGTCGGAGAGGCTGCCTTGTTAGCGGTGGACACGTCGATTTGGAGAAAACATCCGGAATCATTTTGCGTGATTTGCGCTCAGGCAAGCTAGGAAGAATTACGCTCGAAGCGCCACCTTATTGATGTGAAACGGGGGAACGTAACGTGCTGCAATATGAACAGTCGTTATGGGAAGAAGGATTTAAAGCGATTGCTGGTGTAGATGAGGTTGGCCGAGGCTGCTTGTTCGGAGACGTCGTGGCAGCTGCCGTTATTTTACCGCCAGGGCTAGTGATTGAAGGGGTTAACGACTCCAAGAAGCTTTCCGAGAAAAAGCGTGACCAGTTGTATGATATCATTTTGCAGGAATGTGTTGCGTGGTCGGCTGCTCGTGTTGATGCTGAAACGGTTGATCGAATCAATATTAAGCAGGCAGCTAGGCTTGCAATGAAAATTGCAGTGGAATCGTTACAGGTTCCTTCTGACTATTTGCTTGTTGATGCGGAGAAGGTCGATGTTAGTCTGCCGCAGCTCTCGATCATTAAAGGGGATGCTACAAGCCAATCGATCGCTGCAGCCTCTATCGTTGCCAAGGTTACGCGCGATAGGCTTTGTGTGACCGAATGGGAGCAGGATTATCCTGCTTATGGCATTGCTATACACAAGGGATATGCGACGAAGCTGCATCGGGAGCGATTGCTGGCGAATGGGCCAAGTCCGCTGCATCGCAGATCGTTTCTCGGCAATTTATTTACAGAAGAGCAGCTGCTTCTCTTCTAGCTGCATCTCGCAGCATATATTATATGACGCTCGATCGATTGTGCGAGGCAAAAGATGCCTAGTGTAATTATCGGGCGTTATTTTGTTTTTGTGCTGTTTTTTGGGGTGAACGGCTACAAGCTTTGCTCATTTTGACCGATATAAGGCTTATAGGTTTAATGAAGTCGTACATGCTTATGTAAAGAGCTCGCTTAAGTGCAAAGAGCAAACGCATAGAATGGCGCTGGAGCAACGGAGGCGAATGAACAAATGAATATAAGTCAAATGATGCGAAGCTTCTTAGGAGAGGCTTCTAGTGCGGATACACGAGCTGTGGAGCTTAAAGTTGGACAAGTGGTAAGAGGCGTCATCCTGCAGGTGATGGAAAATAACGAAGCGCTCGTACAAATTAACGGTGTACAAGTGCGTGCGAAGCTAGAGCTGCCGCTTCAAGTGGGACAATCAGCAATGCTCCAAGTGCAGCCTCAATCAAGCGGTGCGCTTGTAATGCTTAAACAGGTTGAACCTGGTCAAGTGGGATTGCCTGATGATACGTTCAAGGAATGGGCTAAACAGCTGGCGTTGCCAGAGCAGAAATGGGCAGCGCAGATCGTAAAGGATTTGCGGAAGGAAGGCGTTATTCTGAACCGCGACGTTGCGCAAGCCTTTCAACAGGCTGCATCCGCGATGCCGGCTGGTGGAGATGCGGAGCAATGGATGCAGTCCGCTGCTGCAACCTTTAAACGAGGATTGCCTATGACTGGTGCTACTGTAGGTGCGATGCAGCAGGTTATGTTCGGGCGCAGCACGCATGAGCTGCTTGAGACGTTGCAGAAGCAAATTACTTCATTCACGAGCGTTTCGGATGAAGGGACCGCTGAAACAAAAGCCGCAACTCAAGCAGCTGCACGTGTGCAAGCGCTTCTGACGGAAGGGCTCGAGCTGCTTCGTGGAGTGACGGCTGAGTCTGGTGCAGCAAGATCAGGAGAAGCCGTTACAAAGGACATTCCGACTGCAAAGCAATTAAACGCGCAAATCGTCAAAACGGACTTGCCGCAGGCAACAGCAGCACCTGCCGCTATGTCTGAGGACGAAGCTCCGGATCAACAAGCTAATCCTCAAGCGGCTAGAGCATTAGCCAGTCAGTCAAGTCAGCCCAACTGGCTGGGTCAGATGATGAAATGGATGGGCGTCGATCATGAGCTTCAGCTTGCCAAAGTTTTTACAGCGGATACTCAATTGAGCCAGCAAGAACCGGCTTCTCAGCCAGCAACAACGGAAACTGCTGCAAAGCCGGCGACTGTAGCGTCTGCTTCAGCACCACCGCTGCAGACTCCTATCGTCGAGGCTAACAGCAAAGAAGCTGCTCCAACCGTAATGCTGGCAAAAGCAGCAGAGTTTGAAACCGCTGATTCTCAGCAAGCAAGGCTGCCGGATCAAAAGCATATGGTTGAACGAGCAGCCTTAGCGGTTCTTTCGACCGTTGCAGACAGCATTCCAATGACAGATTCTTCTCCGCCTGCTCAGCAGGAATCATTGAAAAGTGCCTTGCTAGCTCTTGTTTCATCGGATCATACACCTCCTGCTCTCAAAGAGACAGCGCAGCAGCTTGTACAGCAAATAACAGGCCAGCAGCTTATGCTTACTCCTGAGCGGAACAGCTCGGTTCTCACACATGTGACGATGTTTATTCCAATCAATAACGCAGACGGCAAACAAACCGCTTCAGTTCACATTCAGACAAGAAGAGGACGAAAAGGAGAGCTTGACGCTTCGAATTGCAGATTGCTCTTTAATTTGTCGATGAATACGCTGGGCGATACGATGGTTGACGTAAATGTGATGGACAAAATTGTAAGTTTAAACTTGTGGAATGATCATCCTGCAATCTCATCGCTTGCAGAAGGATCTCGAAATGAAATTGCTGCCAGCCTGCAGCAAGCAGGCTATCAGCTGCTTTCACTTCGAACAACGCCGCTTCCCAAAGCGGGGGAATCAAAGGTGGAAGCAGCATCAGCAGCAGTTAAGAACCAGCAAATGACGGATATGAGCGCCTTTGCAGCCAATCGTTACAAAGGAGTCGATTATCGTATATGAGCAGCGATCATAGTGAAAATCAGCCACAAACGAAAGTCAGGAAAGCAGTCGCTTTAAAATACGAGCCAGGCGAACGCACTGCTCCGGTTATGGTCGCTAAAGGGAAAGGGCATTTGGCGGATCTCATCCTTGAGAAAGCGAAGGAATATGGCATTCCTGTTCAAGAGGATTCCTCATTAGTAGAAGTGCTCTCTAAGCTTGATATCGATCAAGAAATTCCGGCTGAGCTGTATACGCTCGTCGCAGAAATTTTAAGCTTTGTTTATCGTTCCGACCGAAAAGCGAGGGAAATGATAGATGGGTGATGATGAGGGAAGAGCGAATAGGACGCGGAAACTAGATAATAGGAAAGCTACGGGTCAACTTGGCGAGGAAGCAGCTTGTTTGTATTTAATAGAAGCGAATTATAATATTCTCACGCGGAATTGGCGATGTAGAATAGGAGAAATTGATATTATTGCTGGACATTCTGATAGATTTGTATTTGTAGAGGTGCGTGCGAGAAAAGAAGGCGGCAAATACGGCACAGCCGCGGAGTCGGTGGATTATCGCAAGCAGCAGAAGGTTAGGGACGCGGCTCAAGTTTATTTACGCAGTGTTGGGCGCTCAGATGCATCCGTTCGCTTTGATGTTATTGCGATAACGTTGAGCCGTGCAGATGAGATCGTCACTTCTTTAAAGCATTTTGAGGCAGCGTTCTAAAATGGTAACAAATTGGACTTTCTCTGACAGGAGCTAACCTACAGAGAAAGTTTTTTTATTATGAAAGCGGCTTATCAAGCCCGCGATATTGAATAGCTTCCGCGATATGCATCGTATCGACTGCGTCGCTTGCTTCAAGATCGGCTATGGTGCGTGCCAGCTTCAGCATTCTATCGTATGCCCRCATACTGATTCCAAGCGCTTCAAAAGCACTTTCCAGCAGGCTTGCGGCTTCTGGCTTTATATTTACAGACCTTCGAAGGGCAGCGCCGTTTAATGATCCAATAGGATTGTGACTGATGCCTGCTGTGCGATCTTGTTTAAAGGCATATGCACCCAGCACTAGCTGCTTCATTTGGGCAGTATTAAGTGATGGGCCAGTTGAAGCATGCTCTAGAGAAATGGGTCTTGGCACTTCTAGCTGTAAATCTATTCGATCAAGCAATGGCCCTGATATTTTAGATCGATAGCGGCTAATGAGTGTAGCGCTGCAAGTGCAGCGTTTATCGCCATACTCATGCCCATAATAGCCGCATGGACATGGATTAAAGGAGGCAGCCAGCATAATGCTGGCTGGAAACTGGAACACGGCTTTGGAGCGGGAAATGGTTACTATACGATCCTCCAGCGGCTGACGTAAAACCTCAAGTACCTGTCTCGGAAATTCTGGCAATTCATCAAGAAACAACACGCCGCGATGAGCGAGTGTAACTTCTYCCGGCTTCGGAATAGAGCCGCCGCCGATCAGTCCGCCAGACGATATGGTATGATGCGGAGCGCGAAATGGTGGATGTGTAATAAGGCCATGGGAGCTATCCAGCAGCTTGCCAGCCACACTATAAATTTTTGTAACCTCCAGCGCTTCTTGTTCAGTCAATAAGGGCAATATCCCCGGCAGACGTCGAATCATCATCGTTTTACCCGTGCCTGGAGGTCCGCTGAGCAAAATATTGTGTTTGCCAGCCGCGGCTATAAGCATAGCTCGCTTGGCTTGATGCTGTCCGATAACATCTCCATAATCACCAATTTCATCTTGCTTATCTATATATGCTTTGTTTTCACTTTGATTAAAGCTGGAATCGTTTCTATGATCGACACGAATATCGTTCCAGTCGGATTGTTTCTTTTTGATTAAATCAAGCTCTTTCAGGTGGCTTAGCGCAAACAAATCCATATCAGAAATCCAGATGGCTTCCTTGACGTTCGCTACAGGCAGCAACACACGCTTAAAGCCAAGTCGTTTCGCTTGTTCAATCATGGCAAGTACGCCGGCTACCGGACGGACATTCCCGTTAAGTGAGAGCTCTCCAAGAAGAAGCGTATTCTCAAAAGGGGCAACGCTAATTTGTCCGCTTGCAGTTAAGATGCCCGCCGCAATGGCTAAATCAAAGGATGTGCCTTCCTTGCGCAAGTCGGCAGGAGCTAGATTAACCGTAATTCTGTCCATAGGAAAAGTAAAACCACTATTTTTTAGAGCGGCTCGAACACGTTCAACAGATTCGCGAACAGCAGGATCAGGCAGACCCACTACGTTGATTTGGGGCAAGCCGCTGGAAATATCAACCTCAACCGAAATGCTTTTACCATCTACTCCATAAACGCTTGCGCTCTGAATTAAACTAAACACGACAAAAAGCACCCCCATATGTGTGAATGAAGGTGCTTCCTTACGATTCCGTTCCATCGTTATGAATTTGCCAATATCATAATTTAGTTATCTTCGCATTGTCAATATTTAAAATGTTTCGGGTATGATTTTTAGGATTGGGTCATACTAAATGGCGTGGTATTTTCCCTTATAAAACGAGCATTCCAGCTGGTTTTATTGCTTTAATCTCATTTTGAGATGAAACCCATATCAAAAAAGCCGTATTAATTATGCGTGAAAGTAAGGTAACTGGCGGGGAAAGGTGCTACAATAATAGAGGTTTGTGTACATATGACTGATTTCAGTCTGTGAAATGGAGGATTTCAACAATGAATATCCATGAATATCAAGGGAAAGCGGTCCTTAAACAGTATGGTGTCGTCGTACCTGAAGGTAAAGTAGCCTTCACTGTAGACGAAGCTGTTGAAGCGGCTAAATCGCTCGGAACAAAGGTTGTTGTCGTGAAAGCACAAATTCACGCTGGCGGCCGTGGTAAAGCGGGCGGAGTTAAAGTAGCAAAAAATCTTGATGAAGTGCGCGCTTATGCTAGTGAGATTCTAGGTAAAGTGCTTGTTACGCATCAAACAGGTCCAGAAGGCAAGGAAGTCAAACGTCTTCTGATCGAAGAAGGCTGCGACATTAAGAAAGAATATTATATCGGCGTAGTATTAGACCGTGGTACAGGTCGTGTCGTTATGATGGCTTCGGAAGAGGGCGGCACTGAGATTGAAGAAGTTGCTGAACACTCCCCGGAGAAAATCATTAAGGAGATCGTTGATCCTGCTGTTGGCTTGCAAGCGTTCCAAGCTCGCAAACTAGCTTATGCAATCAACATTCCTAATGAGCTTGTTAACAAAGCAGTTAAGTTCATGATTTCTCTTTACACCGCTTTTGTTGAGAAAGATGCATCCATTGCAGAAATCAATCCGCTTGTTGTAACTGGCGACGGACAAGTTATTGCTCTTGATGCTAAATTGAACTTCGACTCAAACGCTCTTTATCGTCACAAAGATATCGTTGAGCTTCGCGATTTGGAAGAAGAAGACGCAAAAGAAATTGAAGCGTCCAAATACGACCTTAGCTACATCGCTCTTGACGGCAACATCGGTTGCTTGGTCAACGGTGCAGGCCTAGCGATGGCAACAATGGATATTATCAAATATTACGGCGGCGACCCTGCCAACTTCCTAGACGTAGGGGGCGGTGCTACAGCTGAGAAGGTAACAGAAGCGTTCAAAATCATTTTGTCTGATGAAAAAGTTAAAGGTATTTTCGTTAACATTTTCGGCGGCATTATGCGTTGTGACGTAATTGCAAATGGCGTTGTCGAAGCAGCGAAGCAAGTCGGTCTTAACCGTCCGCTCGTTGTTCGTCTAGAAGGTACTAACGTAGACCTCGGCAAAACTATTTTGAAAGAATCGGGATTGAACATCGTGGCTGCGGATTCCATGGCGGACGGCGCGCAGAAGATTGTCGCTCTCGTGAAATAAGATAACTTGCTGTGTGGCATAGGCCGCATACGAATTCATTCAGGGGATGTGAGTTAAGAGTGAGCATTTTGGTTAATAAAGATACAAAAGTCATTACCCAAGGTATTACAGGAGCAACTGGCTTGTTCCATACCAAAGGCGGATTGGAATACGGTACGCAAATGGTCGGCGGCGTAACACCTGGTAAGGGTGGCACAAACGTTGATATTACACTTGATAACGGCACGCTCGTATCATTGCCTGTTTTCAACACGGTTGCTCAAGCAAAAGCTGCTACAGGCGCTAATGCTTCAGTTATCTATGTACCACCTGCATTTGCTGCAGATGCAATCATGGAAGCGGTTGACGCTGAGCTTGATCTTGTTATCTGTATTACAGAAGGCATTCCCGTGCTGGATATGGTAAAAGTTAAACGTTACATGGACGGCAGCAAAACCGTTCTTATCGGACCTAACTGCCCAGGCGTAATTACGCCGGATGAATGCAAAATCGGCATTATGCCTGGTTACATTCATACAGCTGGACATGTTGGCGTAATTTCTCGCTCAGGAACATTGACTTATGAAGCGGTTCATCAATTGACGACTCGTGGAATTGGACAATCTTCTGCAGTAGGAATCGGCGGCGACCCGGTTAAGGGCTCTGAGTTTATCGATATCTTGAATCTTTTCAATGAAGATCCAGATACCTACGCGGTTATCATGATTGGTGAAATCGGTGGTACAGCAGAGGAAGAAGCTGCTGAATGGATTAAAGCAAACATGAAAAAACCAGTTGTCGGCTTCATTGGCGGGGCAACAGCGCCTCCGGGCAAACGGATGGGACATGCTGGCGCAATCATTTCCGGTGGTAAAGGAACAGCTGCTGAAAAAATCGCAACGCTTGAAGCTTGCGGCATTAAAGTAGCTCCAACACCATCTGAGATGGGTTCAACGCTTGTGAGTGTTCTTGAAGAGCAAGGCCTTCTTGAAAAATGTATCACACGCAAATAATTATATAGTTTGATCTAAGGTAAGCAACCTTTCAACGACCCGATAACGGGAGTTGGAAGGTTGCTTTTTTTTTTGCGGATTGCCATTATTTTATCGGCTGACTTGCATTCTTATGCTATCTACCGCACAATAGATAAGTATGTAGGCCAGCCCGAGTAGAGAAGGGGCTTGGTACTGATGACTAAAAAACAAGATATTCGTAGACAAATGGTTATTGCCTTTCACGAAATTCCTGGCATCGGATGGCATGCAATTCAGAAGGCTGTTCACCATGAATTTTGGAATAAACGATCATGGAGCATAGAAGATTTACTTGCTATAGGCCTGCATCGTGGTCAAGCGAAAGCAGCGGCTGAACGTTATGCAGAGCGTCCATGGATTTTGACAGAAGATCCGTCAGAAGCAGTTGCTGCAGTAAATGCAATCGCATTAACGCCTTATGATACTGAATATCCGAAAATTTTAAGAGAGATTGCACAGCCGCCTTGGGTCTTGTATGCTAGAGGACGTCTTGAGCTGCTGCAGCGCCCTGCAATTGCTGTAGTAGGTACAAGAGTGCCGACCGCTTATGGCAGGCAATCAGCGACTATGCTTGCACAGGAGCTTTCCTCTGCAGGCTTGACGGTGGTTAGCGGCCTAGCCAAAGGTGTCGATAGCAAAGCCCATGAAGCAGCGTTATATGGAGCGGGAGGAACGATTGCTGTTCTGCCTACGCCTATTGATAAGTGTTATCCAACTGAGAATCTATCATTGTTTCACAAAATTGCCGAGCATGGCTTGCTCGTCTCAGAAACGCCAATCGGTACTCCGCTGCATCCTGGACAGTTTCCACAGCGCAATCGCATTATTGCGGCTTTATCTGTAGGAACGGTTATTGTGGAAGGCGCAACGAAGAGCGGCTCTCTGATTACTGCACAGCATGCAATGGACATGTCTCGGGAGTTGTTTGCTATACCCGGTCCAAACTCATCGCCTAAGAGTGAGGGGCCAAATGCGCTCATCAAACGCGGAGAAGCAAAGCTTATTAGCTGCGTTGAAGACATTATCGATGAGCTGAATTGGCTGCCGGAAGCACTTAAAGCTTACAAGGAAGCAGATGCAGCGAACAAGTCCGAACAGGAATTAAATAAGCCGGAGCTCACGCCTGAGGAGAGTAAATTGATTGCTTTTTTGCGAGATCAGCCCTTATCTATTAATGAGTTGCACGAGCTCTCCGGCTTCCCGTTTGGACATTTGAACGCACTTCTGCTAAATTTATGTATAAAACGCAAAATTGAATTGCAGCCCGGATCAATATATATTGCTTTATAGCTTGCAATGGAGAGARGAGGCGCCTTACATGGCAGATTCTTTAGTTATCGTCGAATCACCCGCGAAAGCCAAAACGATTGGTAAATATCTTGGCAGTAAATATATCGTTAAAGCTTCTATGGGACATATTCGCGATTTGCCCAAAAGCCAGATCGGCGTCGAGGTTGAAAATGATTTTAACCCTAAATACATAACCATCCGCGGCAAAGGCAGCATCCTCAAGGAATTGAAGGATGCCAGCAAAAAAGTGAAACATGTCTTTCTAGCAGCCGATCCGGATCGCGAAGGTGAAGCGATTGCTTGGCATTTGGCGCATTACTTGGAGCTGGATGAGACCGATACTTGCCGCGTTGTATTTAATGAAATTACGAAACAGGCCGTGAAGGATGCATTTAAGACACCGCGCAAAATTAATATGGATTTAGTTAACGCGCAGCAGGCGAGACGGATTTTGGACCGATTGGTTGGTTACAAGATTAGTCCGCTCCTATGGAAAAAAGTAAAGAAGGGCTTGTCTGCCGGGAGGGTTCAATCGGTTGCTGTAAAGCTCATCATCGATCGTGAGAACGAAATCGATGCATTCATCCCTGAGGAATACTGGTCCATCACTGCGAAGCTGACTCATGCAGGAATTCCTTTTGATGCGAAATATCATTCCATTCTTGGAGAAAAACGTGAGTTGGGCAAGGAAGCTGACGTTGAGGAAGTTCTCCAAGCGATGAAGGGCAGCAAGCTCACAGTCTCTGACGTGAGAGAGAAGGAGCGTCTGCGCAATCCAGCGCCTCCATTTATAACGAGCTCCCTTCAACAGGAAGCGGCAAGGAAACTTGGCTTCCGGGCTTCTAAGACGATGTCAGTAGCACAGCAGCTGTATGAAGGCGTTGAGCTGGGTAAAGAAGGTACAGTCGGTTTAATTACTTATATGAGAACCGATTCTACGCGCATCTCGCCTATCGCTCAAGAAGAAGCGAAAGAATTCATTTCTGAAAAGTATGGAGAAGCTTTTGTGCCTGAACAACCACGCATTTACACAAAGAAAAACAGCAACGCTCAAGACGCGCATGAAGCGATTCGGCCAACGTCCATATTAAGAGATCCCGAATCAATGAAACCGTTCTTGAGTCGTGATCAGCTGCGACTGTATAAGCTCGTATGGGAACGTTTTGTATCGAGCCAGATGCAGTCGGCAGTGCTCGACACGATGACCGTGGATTTGCAGGCAGGCGATACAACGTTTAGAGCTACTGGTTCTAAAGTGAAATTTGCCGGCTTTATGAAGGTATATGTGGAAGGCAACGATGACGGCACGGTTGAAGAGCATAAGTTTTTGCCGCCGCTAGCCGCTGGAGATGTCATTCAATCAGAATCGATAGATCCAAAACAGCATTTTACGCAGCCGCCGCCACGATTTTCGGAGGCACGACTAGTAAAGACGCTTGAGGAGCTCGGTATAGGTCGTCCAAGTACGTATGCGCCGACACTGGAAACGATTCAGAAGCGCGGATACATTGCAATGGAAGAGAAAAAATTTATGCCAACTGAGCTTGGAGATCTTGTCATTCAGCTCATGGAAGAGTTTTTTCCTGAAATTTTGGATGCGGAGTTTACAGCGAACATGGAAGGCAACCTCGACCATGTGGAAGAAGGCACAGAGGATTGGGTAAAGGTGCTCGCTACATTTTACGAATCCTTTGAGAAAAGATTAGAAGTCGCCGAAGATGAAATGAAGGAAATTGAAATTCAAGACGAAGTGTCTGATGAGCTTTGTGAGAAGTGCGGACGCCACCTAGTCTATAAGATGGGTCGATTTGGCAAGTTTCTTGCGTGCTCGGGCTTCCCGGATTGCCGCAATACGAAACCGATCGTCAAGGATATCGGTGTGAYATGCCCAAAATGCGCAGAAGGCAAAATCATTGAGCGTCGGAGCAAAAAAGGACGTATATTTTATGGCTGTGATCAGTATCCCGGCTGTGATTATGTGTCATGGGATAAACCGACGAACAAACCTTGCCCGCAATGTGGCGAGTCCAAGCTTGTTGAAAAGCGCAATCGCAGCGGAGCAAAGCTGCTTTGCCCAACATGTGATTATTCCGAAGAGGTATTGGATGAAGACGAGCAAGGTACCGATACGGATTAATTAAGCATGAGCTAGCAATAGTAGCCATACTACAGAATCGAATGACAACCGCCTTACCCGTCCTCCCTTTACAAAGGGGGGACACCGTTGTTAAACGGGCTATTAAGCTGCTGTAATCGATTTATAATGGTTTCAATCATTCTGATGTTTCAAATGGCTTAAATCGCTCAAATCGCACCAAAGCTTCTAGTGTCTTTCACTCATGTGGTACAAAAGTTTGCGCAAACCGGAAGCCTGTCACGAAGTGATGAAAGATGTCTTTGTTTGCGCAAGCTGAACCCATATCACGAACTGATGGAAGAGATCTTCGTTTGTGTAAGTTGAACTCATATCACGAACTGATGGATGAGAACTATGTTTGCGCAAGCTGGAAGCGTGTCACGAAGTGACGGAAGCGATCTTACGGCAATGTGATGGATAATCGACTGATTAACACAGAGGTTAGTTCAATTGCAGGTGTCCAGAGGACGCAGTCCTTGGGGCCCTCCCTTGGAAGGGAGGGTTTGGGTGGGTTCGATAAGCTTGGGGGGGGGGTAAGTTTTAAAAGTGTTTTAAGTTTTAAAAGGGTTTGATGTTTTAAAAGGATTTGAAGATTTGAAAATCTTTGAAGTTTGAAAAGGAATTGAATGTTTTTAAATTCTTTTAAAAGTGTTATAAAATTATTGTAAAAATGTTTTGAAGTTTAAAAAATGTTTTTAAATTTTTGAGAAATAAGAAGGATTTTAAAAGGTCTTTCTACCTCAAAAAAGCTTCTTAAGTTAAACGTTGAAAAACTTCACAACTTTCAAAATGTTTGAAATTATTGGAAGGTTTGAAATTATTAATTTACAAAAAAAAAAACCTTTGAAGGCAAGGTAGTAGCGCCAAAGGTCAACCTACGTGAACTATATCTGAAAGGATTGAATATATTTTGTCACAACCACAAAAAGTAACCGTCATCGGAGCAGGACTAGCAGGCAGCGAGGCAGCATGGCAAATTGCATCACAAGGAGTACCTGTCGTTTTGTATGAAATGCGTCCAGTCACAAAAACACCTGCTCATCATACGAATCAATTTGCAGAGCTTGTATGCAGCAATAGCTTGCGTTCTAATGGTCTTGCAAATGCTGTAGGAGTATTAAAGGAAGAGATGCGCCGACTAGACTCGCTTATTTTGAGCTGTGCTGATCAGCACGCAGTACCTGCGGGAGGAGCGCTGGCGGTTGACCGCGACGGTTTCTCTGGTGAAGTTACTCGCAGGCTGCATGAGCATCCACTTGTTGAAGTACGGAATGAAGAGGTAACAGAAATTCCGAAGGATGGAATTGTTGTTATTGCTACAGGCCCACTGACAGCACCGGGCTTGTCTTCACAAATTCAAGAGCTGCTGGGCGAAGAGTATTTTTATTTCTATGATGCTGCAGCGCCAATTGTTGAAAAGGATTCGATCGATATGAGCAAGGTTTATTTAGCTTCCCGTTACGATAAAGGAGAGGCTGCTTATTTGAACTGTCCAATGACAGAAGAAGAATTTGAAATTTTCCACGAAGCGCTGACAACAGCTGAGAAAGCAGAAGTAAAGGATTTTGAGAAGGAAGTCTACTTTGAAGGCTGTATGCCGATCGAGATTATGGCAAGCAGAGGCAAACAAACCGTATTGTTTGGACCTATGAAGCCAGTTGGACTTGTAAATCCGCACACGGGTGAGCTGCCGCATGCTGTAATTCAGCTTCGTCAGGATAATGCTGCAGGAACATTATACAACCTAGTTGGATTCCAGACTCATCTCAAGTGGGGAGAGCAAAAACGCGTCTTCTCATTAATACCGGGTCTGGAAAATGCTGAGTTTGTTCGTTTCGGCGTTATGCATCGCAATACGTTTATCAATTCACCTCGTTTGCTTAAGCCTACCTATCAGCTTAACAACCGCGAGACCTTATTTTTTGCAGGCCAGATGACCGGTGTTGAAGGTTATGTGGAATCTGCTGCTTCCGGCTTGATTGCTGGAATCAACGCTGCAAGATTAGCTCGAGATCTTGAACCACTCGTATTGCCGGAGCAAACTACGCTTGGCAGTATGGCTCATTATATTACAACAGCCGATTTCAAGCATTTCCAACCGATGAATGCTAATTTCGGTTTATTTCCACCGCTTGAGAAGAAGATCCGCAGCAAAAAAGAAAAGAACGAAATGATTGCGAATCGCGCTTTGGAAGGTATTGAGCAATTTAAAAAGGAACATTTGCAATAATCTTGCGTAATGAAGGCATGGCAATTTAATTATTTGGAACCTTGAGGAGGCAAAGCAATGGAAATGCAATTTCACGCTACAACGATTTGCGCAGTTCGTCATGAGGGAAAAGGTGCAATTGCCGGGGATGGTCAGGTCACTTTTGGGAATAGCATGGTCATGAAAAACTCTGCTAAAAAAGTAAGAAGGCTTTATCGCGGTCAAGTCGTCGCAGGTTTTGCAGGATCAGTTGCAGATGCCATTACTTTGTTCGAGAAGTTTGAGGCAAAGCTGGAGGAGCATCACGGCAACTTGCAGCGCTCAGCTGTTGAGCTTGCCAAGGAATGGCGTTCAGACCGTGTCCTTCGTAGATTGGAAGCGATGATGCTCGTTATGGACAAAACCGGCTTGCTGCTTATTTCAGGCAACGGTGAGATCATTGAGCCAGATGACGGCATTCTAGCAATCGRCTCAGGCGGCAGCTTCGCATTATCGGCAGCAAGAGCGCTTCAGCGTCATGCACCTCAAATGGAAGCAAAGGATAWCGCACGTTCATCGCTAGAAATAGCGGCAGAAATTTGTGTATTCACGAATCATAATATTATTGTTGAAGAGATCGTATAAATCGAGTAGCAGGATTTTGGATAGAAGGCCAAACTTCGGAAAGTCTTAGCGAAGAATAGAAATCGGAGGGATTTTATAATGGGAAATGATGCACTGACGCCTCGTCAGATCGTAGCGGAGCTTGATAAGTATATTGTTGGGCAAAAACCAGCGAAACGTTCTGTAGCCATTGCGCTTCGCAATCGTTACCGGAGAAGTTTGCTCGATGAAACGCTGCGCGATGAAATCGTTCCGAAAAATATTTTGATGATCGGACCTACCGGAGTAGGTAAAACGGAAATCGCACGCCGCTTGGCAAAGCTGGTTAAGGCACCATTTGTGAAACTAGAAGCGACGAAATTTACTGAGGTCGGATATGTAGGCCGTGATGTTGAATCAATGGTCCGCGATCTAGTGGAAACAGCTATACGTATGGTGAAAACAGAAAAAACGGAAAAAGTAAAAGACAGAGCAGAAAAGCTAGCTAATGATCGCATCGTTTCTTTGCTTGCTCCGTCAACGGCTAAGGCCAAATCGCAAAAAAATCCATTTGAAATGTTGTTTGGCAATCAACAGCAATCAGAAGAGCAAAAGGAAGAGCCGGAAGTGGAAAATGCGCTCTTTCAAAAACGTTCGCAAATTAAAGAGCAGCTCGCGGCTGGCAAGCTGGAAAACGAAATCATTGAAATTGAGGTAGAGGACTCCTCACCTAATATGATGGATATGCTTTCAGGCCAGGGCCCAGAGGGCATGGGCATGAATATGCAGGAGCTGTTCGGTCAATTAATGCCGAAGAAGCCGAAGAAGCGCAAGCTGCCTGTAAAGGAAGCTCGCAAGGTGTTGACGCAGGAGGAAGCTAACAAAATAATCGATATGGATGATGTCATTACCGAATCGATTACAAGAGCTGAGCAATCCGGCATTATTTTCATAGATGAAATTGACAAAATTGCGAGCCCATCACGTGGATCTGGCCCAGATGTATCTAGGGAAGGTGTTCAACGTGATATTTTGCCTATCGTTGAAGGCTCTACTGTCATGACAAAATATGGTCCCGTTAAAACGGATTATGTGTTGTTTATCGCTGCTGGCGCGTTTCATGTTGCCAAACCTTCGGATTTGATACCAGAGCTTCAAGGTCGTTTCCCGATCCGGGTAGAGCTGACTAGTCTTAGCTTGGACGATTTTGTAAGTATTTTGAAAGAACCAAAAAATGCTTTAACGAAGCAGTATTCAGCTCTACTAGAAACGGAAGGCATTCAGATCGAATTTACGGATGAGGCGATTCGCGAGCTTGCGTCCATTGCCGCAGACGTTAACCGCAATACTGAAAATATTGGCGCGCGTCGCTTGCATACGATTTTGGAGAAGCTGCTGGAGGATCTATCTTTTGAAGCGCCTGAGCTGTCGCTCGAAAAAATGACGATTACGCCGGAATACGTTCGAGAAAAACTCGGAAGCATTGCGCAAAATCGCGATTTGAGTCAATATATACTGTAGTTGTTATGAGTTTTGGGAGGCATTAGAATGACTTTACTAACAAAGACTAGAACGCTGAACCGGTTGTTGCAACGCGCAGCTGGCAAAGCGCTGAGTTTCAGGGAAATGGCAGAAGTACTTTGTACAACGATCCAAACCAATGTATTTGTCRTCAGCCGGAGAGGAAAAATACTTGGCTGCTCCGCAGTAGATGCGTTTGATCACGATTTCATGCGAACGTTATCAGCTGATGAGCTTCGTTTCCCGCAAGAGAGCAACGTTCGGTTTCTTGATATGCAGGAATCGATGACGAATGTCAAGCCTGATTCGGGAATTTACGAAACTTTTCCGCGGTTAGGCGATCAAGAAATTATGACGGTTGTACCTATTATTGGCGGAGGAGATCGTCTAGGTACGTTGGTCCTGACCCGTTTGTCTGGTACTTTCGATGACGATGACCTTATTTTAGCTGAATATGGTTCAACGATTGTTGGCATGGAGATTTTACGGGAGCGCGCGGATGAGATTGAGCAAGAGGTTCGCAGTCGTGCAGTCGTTGCCGTTGCGGTCGGTTCGTTGTCATTTAGCGAATTAGAAGCGGTCGAGCATATTTTCGAGGAGCTTGATGGCAAGGAAGGTTTGCTTGTCGCATCGAAGATTGCTGACCGGGTAGGCATAACTCGTTCAGTTATTGTAAATGCGCTTAGGAAGCTGGAGAGTGCTGGTGTCATAGAAACAAGGTCATTAGGCATGAAAGGCACATACATTAAAATATTAAATCACCAATTATTGCAAGAATTAGATAAGATGAAGCGATAATTATAGGACGTTTAGACCATTTTTGCCCTATCTGATTTTAAAGATAGGGCTTTTTTCTTATTGTAATAATTTAGGAAATTGTTGAATATTATCATGTCGGCAAAAATCGACACATGTATCTCATTTTTTTAATATTTACTGTCGAACAAAGAAGGAATGAGCAGTAATCTGTTGAATACGTTAAGAAGATCCCCTATGTGAAAGTGGTGAAACTACGTGAATTTGTTGAATGGCGCAGCATTTGGAAGAATGGAAGGTGCGCTTCAAGCAGCTGAAATGCGGCAGCGCGTCATTTCTAACAATGTGGCAAACGGTGATACGCCGCATTTCAAACGGTCAGAGGTTTTGTTTGAGGAATTATTAGAGCAATCCATGGGAAATACGCAAGGGCAATTGATCGGCAAACGAACGAATCAAAAGCATATTGCTATTGGAGCAAGTTCTTCTAATGTACCTATACCCAAACTTATTACCGATGAAACAACTTCGATGAACAACAATGAAAATAATGTTGATGTCGATCGTGAGATGTCTTTGCTAGCTAAAAACCAATTAAGCTACAACTTTTATGTCCAACAGATTAATCATGAGGTAAGAATGATGCGCACAGCGATTGAAGGGAGAGCTTAACGATGAAATTGTCCACAGGGTTTGATATCAGCGCTTCGGCTCTATCAGCACAAAGACTGCGGATGGATGTAATTTCTTCTAATATAGCGAATGCTGAAACGACGAGAGGCAGTTTTGTAAATGGACAATTCCAGCCGTACAAGCGAAAGATGGTTGTCATTGAACCTTTGCAGCAGTCCTTCTCAAATGTGCTTTCTCAGCAAATGAATGAAAACTCCGCTGCTCAAGGAGTTAAAGTAACGAGAATTAAAGAAGATCAATCGCCAAACAAGCTCATTTATAATCCAACGCATCCTGATGCTGATGCAAACGGCTATGTAAATATGCCGAATGTGGATGTAACGAAGGAAATGGTAGATATGATTGCAGCTACAAGATCTTACGAAGCAAACGTAACCGCGCTAAACGCTACCAAATCAATGTTTATTAAGGCACTAGAAATAGGAAAGTAATTGATTAACAATTCCATATGAAGTATTGGGGGAGTAATGATGATACAAGCGATGTCGCTTAGCCCGGTTCAGCCAACCAAACTCATTGAAACTAAATCGGTTCAAGAAGCGACTCCGGCACAATTGACGCAATCATTTGGTCAATATCTAGAAACGGCAATTAATAATGTAAGTGATCAGGAAAAGAACGTTCATAAGCTTAACGACAAATACTTAATAGGTCAGGTTGACGTTTCAAAGGTTTTAATTGCTTCTGAGCAGGCGCAACTAAGTTTGCAGCTTACCTCACAAGTCCGCAACAAAATGGTCGAGGCATATCAAGAAATGATGCGGATGCAAATTTAACCATCATGAAGACCTAGCATAGTATTTGGGTGAGGTGAAAATGTGAACGAGAGAATCGCCCAGTTTCGAGGTAGGCTTACACAATTATGGAGCCAGACGGGCAGAAAACAAAAAATTTGGTTGGGGGCATCTATTAGTGGACTATTGTTAGCAATTATTTTGTTAACGATTGTATTTACGAGAACGGAATACGAAATTGCTTTTCAAGGTTTGGATACAACAGACGCAGCTGCTATTATGACTTACTTAGACGGAAGCGGAATACCTTACCAGCTCAGCAACAATGGGAAAAGCATTTCAGTAC
>NZ_JBFRDK010000129.1:0-20792 GCF_052113545.1 Paenibacillus sp. TAF43_2 | reverse complement strand
GGGCTGCAATCTCGTATCCACAAATATGCATCAAACGATGTTGGCAACGGAAGCACGGAAAAACGGAGCAAAGGTTATTCATATTGATGTGCATCGCAATCGTACCTCTACTTGGGCGGATCAGTTCATTCATTTGCGTCCGGGAACGGATGCAGCGCTCGCTCTCGGCATGATGCATGTCATCATCCGCGATGGGCTGACTGATCAAGCTTTTCTCGAGCAGTTCACGCTCGGTTATGAGGATCTCGCGAAGCAAGCAGCTGAATATACGCCTGAACGAGTGGAAGCTATTACAGGCGTACCGGCAGCGGAGGTCGAGGAGCTTAGCAGGCTGTATGGAACGACCACTCCCTCTTTTATTCGCATCGGCAACGGACTTCAGCACCATGATAATGGTGGAATGATCGTGCGAACAATCTCTTGCTTGCCTGCATTGACTGGGCAATGGGATGTTCAAGGTGGCGGTGCAATGAAAGGCAATAGCTGGTATTCGCGGCTCAATGGTGAGAAAATTGAGCGCCCCGATCTAATGCCTGATCCGGATGTCCGTACGATCAGCATGAATCAGCTCGGCGATGCTCTTCTAGATGCCGCTCCTCCAGTAAAGATGCTGTTTGTGTATAACAGCAATCCAGCAGTCGTAGCGCCTGATCAGAATCGAGTGCGCGAGGGATTGGCTCGTGAAGACTTATTTACGGTTACACATGATTTGTTCTTAACAGACACCTGCAAATATTCGGACATTGTATTGCCTGCAACCTCTCATTTTGAAAACTTGGATTTATACACTTCCTACTGGCATCTGTATTTGCAGCTTCACCAGCCGATTATGGATCCGATGGGTGAATGCAAATCAAACTTTACGCTCTTTAAGGAGCTCGCGCTTAAACTTGACTTTGAGCCTCATCTATTTGACATTTCTGAGCAGCAAATGATAAGTGAGGCACTTGATAGCGAAAATAATCCACTTCTTAAAGGCATTACTTTTGAGGCGCTGCAAGCTAATACGTGGATGAAGGCTGGCGGTAATGAGCTTCCTTCCTATACCTCGATGATTCCGACTCCTTCTGGTAAAATCGAGCTTTATTCAGAGAAAATGCTTATGAACGGCTTGCCTCCAATACCTAATCATACGCCGCTTAGAGAGCCGGAAACATATCCTTTTTGGCTGACGACTGGCCCGAATCACAGCTTCATTAACTCGACCTTCGCCAACCAAGAAAAGCTGCAAAAGCTTGAGAAGGAGCCTCTCCTTCATATGCATGCGGATGACGCAGAAGCTCTCGGGCTCCTTAGCGGGGAACGTGTTAAGATACGCAATGACCGTGGTGAACTGGAGATGACGCTGCGCGTTGGTCAAGATGTACTGCCAGGTGTACTCGTCACGCAAGGCTTATGGTGGGAAGACAAGAAAAAAGGTCATCAAGCCGTGAATACACTGACGCCGCAGCGGCTCGCAGATATGGGCGGCGGTGCTACATTTTTCTCAAATCGCGTTGAAGTTTTGAAAGCTGATGCAGCTCAATAATAGATATCCAAAAACACCTGAGTCCCTATGAAAAGTAGGAACTCAGGTGTTTTACCTTTTTGACTATGAATTAGTAGCTAATACCAACACGTTCTCGCACATAAGCACCGTTAAAATATTCCGAAACAGCGAATTCAGCCGTATCTGCAAAAGAAATCGATGCACCTCCAGAGGGCAGGATCTCCTTTCGCACACGATAACCGCCGCGCAGCCCCTCTTGAACGAGTCTCGTGGGACAGACGATGGTCCAGTCCAAATCAGTGTTAGCGAGTGCCCTATAAGCCTGCTCATGCTCTTTGGCCGCATCATGGTTTATACGTCTGTTTTCACTGGACTGGTATCTAAGCAGCTCTGGCTGCAGCTCACTCTGCAAGATGCCCGCTGTACCAATCGAAACGATTCTTTTCACTCGGTAATGCTGCATTGCGGCAATCAAATTTGTGATGCCGCTGACAAGCGTTCCGTTGCCTTCCGTATTTAACGCACAAATGACTCCACTCGCATCAACCATGGCTTCAAAAACATCATGCTGATTACGTACATCTCCAAGATAGCTCTCATCGATCATTTGCTCAGGCAGTCTTACAAATCGCTTAAATGGAACGTTTCTATCTTCAAGATAACTCGCAATAAATTGACCGGTCTTGCCTGTTGCTCCGAGAAGTAATAACTTTAAAGCTGTCATGATATGTACCCCTCTTATTAACAACGTTTATTCTGTTAAAGCAGCTCGTCAACGACATTTGGGGGGACTTGTCCCGTTAACGCGTTTACTAGGTTTTGAGCTGCAAGCATAGCCATATCAAACCTTGTATCCGAAGTGGCAGAGCCGATATGAGGCAAGGTTAATACATTAGCCATCGTCAGAAAAGGATGATCCGCTTCAATCGGTTCTTTTTCGAAAACATCAAGGCCCGCAGCTGAAATCGTACCCTGCTTGAGAGCTTCAATCAAAGCTTGCTCATCCACCGTTTGCCCTCTCGATATATTAATGAAAATCGCTGATGGCTTCATTAATTTAAACTCTGTTGCTCCAATTAGCTTAACCGTCTCTGGTGTCAGAGGCGCTAGCAATAAAACAAAATCTGAATAGGCAAGCAGATCATTTAATTCAAAATAACGAACGCCCAGCTTTTCTTCCGCTTCTAGCTTGCGGCTGCGATTATAATAAACGACATCCATGTCAAACCCGAAGCTGGCGCGACGGGCAACCGCCTCACCAATTCTACCCATTCCAATAATGCCAAGCTTGGCGTGATGGACATCTTTACCGAACAGCTTGACGCCATCGCCTGTCTTCCACTTGCCGTCCTTTACGTATCGGTCCAGCTCCGCAACACGCCTCGCTGTTCCCAGAATGAGTGCGAGTGCAAGATCCGCTACAGTGTCATTCAGAACATGCGGCGTGTTTGTTCCAACTATCCCTCTTGTACGCATTGCTTCAATATCAAAATGATTATAGCCGACGCTTATGCTGCTTACGACTTTCAAATGCGGCGCATGGTCAATAAATTCAGCATCAATTTTTGCTCCTGCCGTTAATAAACCATTTGCGCTAGCCATCTTCAGAAGCAGCTGCTGACGGGTCATGGGCGTTTTCTCTTCCCATTTGTCTATGATACAGTGCTCTGCTATAAACGCCTCTACTTCAGCGGGGATCTGTCGATCAATGAAAACGGTTGGTTTCATTAGCAATCTCCTCTCAGCATTTGTCATTTATAAGCATAGCACAGTTTATCCATTCATTGCTGCTTGGCGCTTGATTAGATCTTCAATAACGATACATGCCATTGCTTCTACAACGGGAATAATACGTGGACAGATACACGGGTCATGTCTGCCAATGGTCTCGATCATCTTCTCTTGACCGTGGATATCAATCGTATGCTGCGGCAAAGAGATGGATGAAGTGGGCTTAACCGCTATACGAAAAACAATTTCTTCCCCCGTGCTGATGCCGCCGACAATTCCGCCCGCGTTATTGCTTAAAAACCCGTTACTGCTCATGGCATCATTATGCTCGCTGCCGAGCATCTCTGCTGCTGCAAAACCTGCCCCGAACTCAATGCCTTTAACAGCCCCGATGGATAGCATTGCTTTTGCAAGCTCAGCGTCCAGCTTATCAAATACTGGCTCGCCAATTCCAGGTAAAACGCCTCTTACTCTGCATTCCACGATACCGCCGCAGCTGTCTCCGATAGCCGCTAAATGCTCGATTTTCTCAATCATGCGAACGGCTGCTTCTGGATCGCATGCTCTTACCGCATTTTTTTCAATCTCATCCTCGACGTACGTTTCGCATTTAATACCGCCTATTTCCTTGGTATAAGCAACAACACTTATTCCTCGGTTCTCTAACAGCTTGCGGGCAACCGCTCCGCCAGCAACACGGCCTGCTGTTTCTCTTCCCGACGCCCTCCCGCTTCCGCGGTGATCACGCAAGCCGTATTTTTTCAAATACGTATAATCGGCATGTCCTGGACGAAAGGAATTTTGTATATCGTTATATGCTTCAGGCTTCATATCTGTATTATGCAGCATAATGAAAAGTGGCGTTCCCGTTGTTTTCCCTTCAAACATGCCAGACATAATACGAATGACATCATATTCTTTGCGCGGGGTAGTTACAGAGGATTGACCGGGCTTTCTTCGATCCATTTGTGTTTGGATATATTTCTCATCCAGCTCAACCCCAGGTGTCACGCCATCAACAATGACGCCAACGGCTTCCCCGTGTGACTCTCCGAATGTCGTAATTTTAAAACTTTCCCCATATGTGCTTCCTGCCATTATGTTTACCTCCCGATGGAATGCTTTGACGCATTTGTTATTTGTCTATTATAATTTTGAATATGAAATAAATGAAATCGGAATTTTTGAATCTTGTCATAGAGAGGAACTATATCATGCTAATGAATATGGAATGGTACCGCATTTTTCTCCATACCGCCAAATTAGGTAATTTAACAAAAGCAGCACAAGAGCTGCATATTACACAGCCTTCAGTCAGCTATGCAATTAAGCAATTGGAAGCGCAGCTTGAATTGAAGCTGTTTGATCGATTGTCCAAAGGAGTAAAGCTTACTCCGGAAGGATTGGAGGTTCTCGCTTATGTGGAGAAATCGTTTACGATACTGCAAGCAGGTGAAATCCAATTACAAGCGCTCAAAAACCTTACGGCAGGCGAGCTGCGCATTGGGGCTAGCGGACCTGTAATCAAGCATCTGCTGCTGCCGCTGCTTGATACGTTTCATGCGGAGCATCCCGATGTACGCATTCGGCTTTCTCAAGGGAAAACATCGGATATACGGGATAGATTGTTAGATGGTCAAATTGATATTGGTCTTGTTCACTTGCCCCTCTCTGATCATGAACTTGTCGTTTCACATCTAACGGAGATTCAGGACTGCTTTGTTGTAGGAGAAGCTTATCGCCATTTAGTCGATATCCCCTTTTCAGCTCAAGCCTTAGCCCAATTGCCGCTCTTGCTGCTCTCTGAAGCGAGCAGTACAAGATTGTTTATTGAGCAGTGGTTTGCTTCACAAGGCATAACGCCAGATGCGGATATGGAGCTGTCCAGCATGGATATGCTGATTGAAATGGCTATTCGAGGCTATGGAGCAGCATTTGTTACACAATCCTTTATCGATCAGGAGCTTGAGAATAAAAAACTATTTCGGCTTCAGACAATTGAACCCATTCCATTACGTTCTGTAGGTTTTGCCACTAGGCGCAATTCTTCTCTTCCCATCATCGCAAACCGGTTTATTGCATTGCTTGAATAACAAGAAGAGCCTCCCGGTATCCAAGAGGCTCTTCTTATTATTAACTTGATTATGATCAGTATGCTCTTTCATATTGCTTTGCTGGCAATGCCTCACCTTTTATAGCCTGAATTGCATGTAATGCCCAATAAGGATCACGAAGCATACCGCGAGCAACAGCTACTAAATCTGCATCCTCACTCGCAATTGTCGCTTCAGCCAGCTGTGGATCCTCCAGCTTGCCGACGGCAATGACAGGTACCTGCAGCGCTTCTTTCAGAGCACGTGCCAAAGGCACCTGATAACCAGGATAGTTGCCCGGACGCCTTACTCCTACTGGTCCTTCCCCGCCGCTGGATACATGAAACACATCAACTCCAGCATCTCTGTAGCGTTTGCTGAACTCGATGCTATGGTTCAAATCATAACCACCATCCATGTATTCAATGGCAGAGATTCGCATGATGAGCGGCATGTTCGCTGGCATTACGCTTTTCACCGCTTGGACGACCTCTACCCCAAACTTAGCCAAATCCTGTCCGTACTCATCCTCACGGGTATTAATGCCAGGAGACTGGAATTGATGCACCAAATAACCATGAGCACCATGTATTTCAATTGTGTCTACCCCCGCTTCTACTGCTCTTCTAGCTGCCTCTTTAAATTGATTCACAATTACTTTTATTTCTTCCACGGAAAGTGGTTTCGGTGTTTTATAGTTTGGACCTGCTGGGATGGCAGATGGACCAACGGGCTGCTCAGCGTCCTCTGCTTTGCGCCCAGCATGGGCGATTTGAATGCCTATTTTCGAACCATGTCTATGAACTTCAGAAATAATGCGTTTGAAAGCAGGAATATGCTCATCTGACCAAAGCCCTAAATCATGATCTGTAATGCGACCATCTGGATCAACGTCGGTCATCTCCATTAGGATAAGGCCCGTACCGCCTATCGCACGTGAAACATAATGAACATAATGCCACTCATTAGGTATCCCGTCCTTCGCATCTACGGAGTATTGACACATAGGTGCCATTACAATTCTGTTCTTAAGCTTAAGACTTTTAAGTTCAAATGGTGTATCTAAATGTTTATACGTCATGATCTATGCACCTCTTCGTTAATTAGAGTGGGTATTTATTACTCTATTTTTACCACAGTAAGTATAAATGTTAAAGTAGTGAACTTTTTTTCATATAGTTTCCCTAAAGTTACTTTTGTACTATACTTGGAGAAATGGAGTTAAATTAGTTGAGGTGATCCTGGTGGATGAACGTGAACTGCTCGTTCTAGAGCGTGGTACCTATGGTGTTCCTTGCGTTATAGGTAAGGTACTAGACATTATCGGTACGAAGTGGACCTTTCTCATTATTCGTGACCTGCTGGTCGAAGAAACGATGCGCTTTAGTGAATTGTTGAAATCACTCGAAGGCATCAGTCCGAAGACACTTTCCCTTCGCTTGAAGGAGCTTGAAGACCAAGGCATCGTTAGTCGAACCATTTATGCTGAGGTCCCCCCAAGAGTAGAATACACCATTACTGAAAAAGGTAAACGATTGGAACCCATCTTTATTGAGCTCAAGCGATTTGGACTCACTTTATAATGATCATACAGCAAAAAGGATCGTCTCCAGCCATCACTTAAGAGACAATCCTTTTTTCATTTTGAAAAATTAAATCAATTCTGATTTTTGTAAAAGCCGTTGAATGAGCGCTGCGACTTCCGCTCGAGTCAGGTTTGCTTTTGGCGCCAGCTGATGATCTGTTTTTCCATTAATAAGACCACTTTGCAAACAATCCGCGATACCGCTTAATGCCCACTCAGCAAACATGGCTCTGTCCGCAAATCCTTGCAGCAGCGTTTCGGTATCTGCATCCACTAGTTTGTCCTTTAATCCCGTAAGCTTCATTGCTTTGGCTGTGATCGCCATGGCCTGTTCACGTGTCATGCTGATGCTTGGACGGAATGTCCCATCCTCGAATCCCTCAATCAGGCCATAAGCATATGCCGTTTGGACTGCCTCCGCATACCAAGCCGAGCTATTCACATCTGTGAATATTTGCGCTGCCTTGACAGGTTTCAGGCCGAGCGCCCGAACGAGCAAAGCCGCAAATTCAGCTCGCGTAACCTCTTGGTTAGGCAGATACTTATTTTTATCCACACCTTTTACGATGAGTCTTCCACTTAGATCATTTACGGCGGATGCTGACCAGTGACCCTTTATATCCACGAATACGGTATCATAATGGACAAGCGCATACACGCTGTTTGTCAAACTGCTAATTACTGCTATATAGTTGCCATTCTTATGAACAATTTTGGTAGGTACATGGCGTACTGATCCGTCTGGGTCAATGACAACAGCTGTCGTCATTTGAGTTTGATCCACATCGTCAGGAAGTATCAACGCCCTTTCTACATAAGCGTCGAAGCTGTCGATATTTACTTTGGTTCCTCCATAATTGGCGGTAACCGTAAAATCAAATGCCGTATCAGCTAATGAAAACTTGCCGATTAAAGCAGCTTCGTCTAGCAACTTTTGAACCGCTGCTTCCGGCTTGCTGATTTCGATATTAATCTCTATGGCTGACGGCTCTGCAGAAGTGTTAAATTGCCCCATCAATGCTTTTAAATTAATATGCCGCGCAGGCAGCGTATAGATTGTTGCATCGGTTTGCAGCATAATTACCGCATTTTTCTGCTGAAGATTGTCCAGTATTTCCGCAGTCAGCCCAGCTAGGAAACGATCAGGCTGTGTTCGCGTCTGTATCGTAATAACCGAATGCTCTTGCTCACTGGCCAGCTTATTCGCCAGTTTAACAGGATCAAGCTTGAACTGAGTAACCGATTGTCCATTTATTGTTGAAGTTTCTGCGGTTCCAAGCTGCTCTTCCTTGCCGTTGATCAACATAGCAAACTCTGCATTAGTAGGCTTCCCAGGCTGCGGAGGATTAATAGGCGAGACAGGTCCTGATTCTCCTATTGGAACTGCGCTTATTTCATTAGAAGCTGTGCTTTCTCCTGACCCATTGTAAGCCTTGATAACAAAATAATACGTAAGACCATTGCTCAAGCCTTTTGCTAGATAGTTATAAACAGAGCCTGTTACGGTTGCTGCCTCTTCCGAATAAACGCCTGGCGTCGTGCTGACAAAGATTTTGTAGCCATCTGCACGATCCACGGCGTTCCAGCTTAAGCTCGTTTCCCCATTGCCCGCCACTGCCTCATATAGTACTGGCGGCAAAAGCGACTCCCCTGGTTCAGTTGGATCAGTTGGTTCCGTCACCGTTACAGCTGCCGAAGTACTTAAGTCGCCGTTTTGTGTTTTCGCCGTAATGTTGGCCGTCCCGATCCCTATGGCGGTAACAAGCCCTGTCTGGCTTACCGTTGCAATATTGCTGTTGCTTGATGTCCACGTTATATTTTTGTTCGTCGTCTGCTCTGGCATAAGCGCTGCGCTTAGCTGCTCCGTATTGCCAGTCACCAGCGTAAATGCTGATTGATTCAAAGTAATGCTGTCCGCAAACACTTCGGGTCCATATACCTCAAGCTCCCAAAGGGAATAACCATACACAGTAGCTCTTACCGTTCCGTACATCCGCACATAGCGGGCGCTTACTTCATTAAACGAAACCGTCTCGATGCCGCCCTTCCCAGTCGTCGTACTGTACACCGTTTGCCAGCCAGCTTCGCTGCTTATATCGTTGGCAACTTGGATCTGATAGCTTTTGCCATAGGCACTCTCCCAATACAGCTTCACTTGATCAATTGTCTTGTTCTCCCCAAGATCAATATAGATCCAGCTCGGATCGATACCTCGCTTGGAGCCAAAGCGGGTCGCGAGATTACCGTCATTAACATAACGCGACGTATCCTCGACGCCGTCATTCGATGAGCCGATCGCGGGCTGCCTTAGCGCCAGATTCGTCCTTGTTCTT
Source organism: Paenibacillus sp. TAF43_2 (assembly GCF_052113545.1). Classification (NCBI taxonomy): domain Bacteria; kingdom Bacillati; phylum Bacillota; class Bacilli; order Caryophanales; family Paenibacillaceae; genus Paenibacillus; species Paenibacillus sp. TAF43_2. The sequence goes on along the minus strand of NZ_JBFRDK010000129.1, from coordinate 11,561 downwards.
GGTTCCGGATTTTGCACGGGCTTGATCGTTACACCGCTATAATGCTCCTTGCTCAGAAAGTTCATCTCATGGAGATTTTTCGCAGGCTCGCTTTTGCCCGGCATATACACGTTTTCGAACGTAATATTTGTAATCTTCGCTCCCTCCATCCCCTTCAGCTTGGAGAAGCCTTCGCCAATGTCTCGTACTATAATGTTTTTTACGGTTACGCCTGTGATCGGTCCGACACCTGCATTGCCGCCGTTTACTGTAAACATTGTCATCCAAGCGCTGTTGTCTTCGTTGCTGCCGCTGATATCTTCTACATCCATATTCTCGAAGGTAATGCCGCTTACCTTACCCGATCCATATTTATGATGAATGGCAAAACCAACCGCTGCCTTATACACGACACCGTCCTTGAACGTAATATTTTGTTGGTCCTGCATGACCCCTTGACCCATTTTGAAGCCATAACATAGAGTCCAAGAAATCGCGTCCTCGAAGAGCACGTTTTGCACCGGATCTGGACTTCCTGGCCACGGTACCTTCCCGGATGCGATATCCGTATCCTCCCGCCATGCTTTGGTGGAATACGGATCATCCAGCGCGATGCCAATCGAATTTCTAACGACTACGTTTTGCGATTCGCAAATGTCGATGCCGTCATTTTCGCCCATGCCCAGGCTGTTGAACATTTTCAAATTCGTAAATGCTAAAACATTGGATCTTGTCGGTACGATCGCCCAGCCAGCCGATTCCCGAACCATGATGCCATCCATCTTAAAATTTGATGTAGCGATAGGCACGATTAAATTGTTGATCATTCCTTTGCCGTTCGTACTTTTATCATCATGCAGCGCTTGTCCGTTGCCATCGATCGTGCCGCGCCCGTAAATTTTAATATTCGTCGAATGAAAGGCTGTAGAAATCCACCATGTGGCGGGCCTTCCCATCGAATCCTTAAACCAATGCTCGGTATAATCTGCCGTCTTTCCCGTAGCAACAAATGTTGCTCCAGGTTGCATGTAAAGCGCCGTGTTGCTCTTCAACACGACATTTCCGATGTAGTACGTACCGCGTGGAACATAAACGATGCCTTGCTTCCCATTCCCCTGCGCAGTTCCATAGCTGCTCGCATCATTAATGGCTTGCTGCAAAGCAGCTGTTCTCGCTGCTACGCCTGTTTTCTCCCCCGTTGTCGTCACTAGATAAGGCGCTGCGGTCACATTATAGATCCCCTCGCCGGTGGGATTCGGAATATCCGTCTCTGCCGGATCAGCCGCGATAACCAATCGGGTAGCCCGGTTGTTCATCATGATGATCAAATACTCATCCTTCTGCGTCGTAAACGTGATCGTTCTTCCAACCACCGAATCAGCTTGAATACCGAGTTTCTTCGGACTGATCGAATATTCATGCACCTTGTCCGTATTCAGGATCGTTAGTTCATAGGTTACCGGTCCGCCTCCCATCGAGAAGCTTGCATAATCGTAGTCGTTGAAGCCCTTAACCACTGGAATTTCTACTCCATTCGCCTTAAGGCTATAGTTCGTTGAAACTGCATATTTTGCTGAAGGCTGATACGAATAAATTGTAGCTGGACCCACTCCCGCTCCCCCTACTTCGTCTGATGCTGCCTTCGCACTTGGCGCTGAAACAAATACCGATGATGCCAGAATCGCAAACGCTAACGCAAAACAAAACCATTTTCGATTTGTGAATGTCATTTCCTTTCCCCCTTCTCCACTTTTGAAAACCCTTACATTTATAAGTATAGGGGGAATGTACGAACCCTCTAATGCGGTAAATCCCACATTATGGACAGCAATCTTGAGCAATTTAATAATAAAAGAATGAATTAGTCCAATGGTCGTTATTGAATAAAGGCTTATAAATAGCAAAACCCCCTTAACGGGGGCAGGCGTACATAAACACTTTATCTTTGTTTCAACCATTCCTTATTTAATGGTGATAATAAATGGCACCGTCAGCACCTCGCCTTTAAATTGAAATTGCCCCCATAACTTGTAGATGCCTTTCTCAGGAAATACCGTGTGGAACATGACGTTTGCACCACCACTCATCGCTTCCATTGCATGTGCATGCACGAATTGGTCAACTGTGCTGTTCAAAATTACACAATGGCCGGAAGTGCCGAGAAATGGTTCTATCTGCTTAATCGGCTTTCCCGTCTCTTTATCAATAAATCGGAATAGCAACATAACCATCTGTCCCGCTTCTATTTCACCAATCCCGGGACTTGCCGATAATGAAACTTCTAAGCCGCTTACACTTTTTATCCATGTGGTGTCAGGAACTATTGTTTCGTTAGATAATGGCTCGCCAGATACCTGTATCCACTGCTTATGAATGACAACATTTTGTTTGTGAGGCTTGAATTCAGTCGTTACATAAAACGAGCCTGCAAATGGTAAGTTAAGCTTTGCCTGAAATACATTGTCTTTCACATAATCGGGATGCACATGCTGAAACGATGATAAATCTTTACTAACGACGATAAGATGCATGAGCTTGGTCATATCTTCTGTAAAATTCGTTACAGGCTGCCCATCCGCGGTGGTGACTTCCAATTGTAATTCCATTTCTCCTGCTTCTACTGGATTGCCATTTATTTCGCTTACTTTAACGTGATAACCCGAAGCTTCTGGTGATGGCATTTGTTCATTCTGAAGAGCAGCCAGCAATCCGCGCTTAGGCGGTTCTATATCGACGTTCGTGAGGTTCTTAAAGGTATCCGAAGCACAGCCAGTTGCAGCTAACAGGATAATGAACAAAGTTATAAGCAACAAACTAATGGACTTTAATCGTACGCTCATTGACTTACACGCTCAGGCGATTGAGCTAAAAGGCTAAGGCCTAGCGACAGCAGCGAAGCTTGTACGATTGAGCCTACCCACAGCTCGGGCTCCCAGCCAATCCCGCTCGTCGCAGCCATCCAGCCGAAGTAACTTCCCCAAAGCACAATAGGCGTAATGGTGGCAATCAGCCTGCTGCTTCGCCTGCGATTCAGATCAGAGCGTCTTAAATGCAGCAATAAGTCACCGCTGAGTCCTGCAACAAATGATATGATTAAACTATGTATTTGGGTAAAACCATCGACTACACCCATTAGTGCGCTAATGAGTAAGAATACAAAAGTAATCGCACCAAAAGGAGGCTGCCAGCGCTTTAGCATAAATAAAATGGGGAACATAAATACGATCGTATTAAGTAGGATAAACGTTAATCCTCGTACCTCGGCATCATCTGCCATCCGGTGTGCAAATAAAGTGCTGGAATTGTTCATATACCAAGCAACTACTTTTGGCGCAGGCAAATTATACCGAAACATCCACACATACATGAGAAAAAAACTGACAGTACCTGCTGACAACGCCAAGGATAATAAGTATGGGAAAAAGCTTCTCCAACCTATCTGGTCGCCACTCAGCTCCCTCCAGCCTGCTCGAAGTGGACTTGATAAGATGAGAATGGCACCAAGCATTAAAGCTAAATGAGAAGGACTAAGCAGCGCTTCAAGATTCACTTCAATTCCAAAAATAATATGCCAAGCCATATCAGCTAAGCCGCCTGCAAGAAAGATGATGACGCCAAGCAAGCCAAGCTCATATCCACTAGGAATGGCTTGCTTCCACGAGCAGCCCATTCTTTTTTTCACATATACAATCATTCCAAGTATCCATGCTGCGCATGCAAGAAACCCACTATACAAAATCGCATGCCAAGGAGTGAAAAACGTTTCGACTACATCATGGTTATGGGCATAACCGTCTATGAATATACCGAGCACCAGCCATGTGCCAAGCAGCATCGTTACGAAGTGGCTTTTCGTAGAAATAGCGTATGGTTGCATTGAACACTCTCCCCAGTTATCAATGAATAAACTGCTCGGCTATGCTGGTTAATTCTGATTTGGTTATGTCTAGATCAGAGCTGCCTATCGTGTATAGTATCGTTTCATCCGCTAATGAATCCATCCAAAAGACGGACTGATACTGATCCGTATCACTGTACAGAAATGGCTCGGCAAGAGCATAGGTATCATATTGTTGACCAATAACGATTTGCTCTTGCGCCTTTAGATTTGAACGTAATTGCACATTGCTCTTATCCGTGAATACCTCCATCGTGATATGAATTATGTCAGTGGATTCGTTCTCATAAGTCGTCGTATAGACAGGATGATCCACGCTCTCTACTACAGGTCTGGGCAGAGGCAGCCAGGTCTCCTCCGGTTTCTCTTTCTTCACACGTTTCTCCAGCTCATGAAGCGACTCCATGTCGGCAGCAGTTAACGAACCGCCAAACGGTTGCTCCTTCTGACCTCCAACAAACGTCAAAGTTTCTGTTAAGGAATCAGGCAATTGAAGATCTGGATTTGCTTCTGTCAATTGCATCTCCCAATCCTTCTCCACCTTCCACACGTATGGATTGGTGACGATTGCGAAAGGGATAGCATCAGTTTTGGGCAAAAGGCTTTTTAATTTTTGCGAATAAAATATCGCCTTCGCATCGGTAGGAAGCGTTTGTTTAACCTCTTCGAGCGACTCGCGCATTTGCTGAGCCAACATCGCATCATACGTTCCTAATTGACCATTATGCAGCATGTAATCAATAATCTCGTCTTTAAAATGAAAAATATAGGGTGTAGAGAAACCCATGGAAGTAAGGAGCAGTCCCGCTACGATGATTCTGAGCGTCCATGATTTTTTTACCGCGTGCAGCTTGGTCTGTTTTTGGAGGCTCTGCTTTCGGTACAGCTGTTCGATTCGAGCATCAAGCTCCTCAGGGCGTTTGATTCTCGTTGCGGATTGTTTGTAGGCTTGTGTTAGCTCTTGTTCAATCGACATGATTAAACACCTCCTTGAAAAATTGAGAATGTGAGGTTCGATTTCGCAGTTTTTTCAAAGCCTCATGATGTCTGGATTTGGCTGTGCCTAGCGGGATTTGGAGCGTGCTGGCAATCTCTTCAAAGGAGCAATCCTGATAATAGCGAAGAACGATTATTTGTTTGTGCTTGGCAGACAAGCTGTTTACTAGCTGAAGTACTTGGTGTTTTTCTTCCTCTTCGACCGCTAATTCATCTGGCCTCTTCCATGGCTGTACGCCATACAATTGCTTATTGCGATTAATTAAACGTAAAAATCGCCAGCCTTTTCGATTATAATGATTAACCTGATTAATGATTAAGCCGTTAAGCCAGGCTCGAAATGGTCTATTGTAGTCGTAGGCATGCAAAGCGGAGAGCATAGCGATGTAAATCTCACTAACGATATCATTGACTTCGTTTTTGTTCGTGACCAAATAATAGACGGTACGATAGATATGATCTGCCGTTTTCTCATACACCAAGCGGAAAGCTTCCGGATCTTCATCCAGAAGCGATGCTAACAAGGGTTGTATGTCCGAATCCTTCAATACGGAAACCTCCTCACGCCACACGAGTACTCATGTGCCAATTTCAATTGTTATTTCGTTTCAAAAAGGGATAATTCACTCATCATGATACCGGTTACCTTTTCTTGATCTACCATAAACTCGAGTACCCATTCCTTCTCTTTATCGATATAACCTAGTAGTTTTAAATCATCGTGTTCTCTATTATAATAGGCATCCCCATACATGTCCTTAACAGATTGTATAGAATTTCCCAGTTTAGCCCCTTTATGGGTAGCTTCATCTGGAAGCAGATTATAGCTTGCGACCTTGCTGTCAGTTACCGTATATGTAGCGTTAAAATACTCCCATGACTGAACTGGCACATCATAATCATCTGCTTTTTTCATTTTAATATCGTATTTCCCTTTTGGCTGACCACGTTTATCCGTAAGTAATTGTACCGAATCACCAGGCGATATCCCTCCAGTATGTTCCTTGCTTAAATCCGTACTTTCGATATTTGTAATAAAATCCTGAGGCGTGCTTGGCTGCTCGTTGGAACACGCGGCAAGCACCAAACAGATCAATATGACTATTATCCCTTTTTTCATATAGCCCCTCCTCTATTTGCTTTCGCTATACATTGGTTTCGTATATGAAAAAGGTTCAAAAAAGGTTTTAAGTTGAAATTATTTAAAATGTCAACTATAATATAGAATGCTTTTATTTGTTTACCGGAAAGGAAAGACTACGATGAGTGAAGCTAATCATTTTCGAGTTTTATTGTATTATAAATTTGTAGCTGTACCTGATGCTGAGCAGTTTGCTGCTGAACATCTTGCATATTGCAAGGAATTAAACGTAAAAGGCCGTATCTTAATTGCTGATGAAGGAATTAACGGAACGCTCTCAGGAACCATCGAGCAAACTGAACAATATATGGCGCATATGCGTGCGAATCCTTTATTTTCGGATATGGTTTTCAAAATCGACGAAACAGATAAACATGCTTTCAAAAAGATTTTTGTACGTTACAAGAAAGAGCTAGTGACGCTTCGTTATGATAAGCCTTTAGATCCGAATACATTAAGCGGCACTCGTCTATCACCTAAAGAATTTCATGAGTATTTGCAAAGAGAAGATGTTATCGTACTAGATGGCAGAAGCGATTATGAATACGATCTTGGTCATTTCCGCAACGCGATCAGACCCGATCTTGAAACATTCAAGGAGTTTCCTGAATGGCTTCGCGAGAATATGGCGGAATTCAAAGACAAGCCGATCATTACCTATTGCACAGGCGGCATTCGCTGCGAGAAGCTTACTGGCGTTATGCTTAGCGAAGGCTTTAACGACGTCTACCAGCTTGAGGGCGGTATTGTAACCTATGGCAAGGACGAGGAAGTACAAGGCAAACTGTTTGATGGCAAATGTTATGTATTCGATGAGAGAACTTCCGTTGTCATTAATCAAACAGACGAAGCAGTTGTTGTAGGCAAATGCCACCACTGCCAGCAGCCTGCTGATACCTATATCAATTGTGCGGATGACTCCTGTCATTTGCAGCATATCGTATGTAAGGAATGTGAAGAAACGAAGCACGGCTTCTGCTCTACAGCATGCGAAGAGCATATTGTTAGCGTGAAATAATGAGCAAGCAGCTATAGATGTTGGTTATTTTGCTGGAACATGGTTAACCTAAGCTAGCCTCGGAGTTTTAGGCAATCACGCTAGTGGAGGTTATTGTGGATGGCTCACAACAAAAACAAGTCAATTCCAAGCAAAAATCAAGCGTTTGAAGACAGCTCCAAGGAAGCGGAAAATAATTCAGCTTCGGCCAGAGCAGAGAATATCAATCAAAAAGGCCATGTTCCGAATAGCCCATCAACCGGCTAGACGAATAATCGTTTTGCAACAGAAAAAAGAGCTGCCCATGAGTGTTACTCACGGACAGCTCTTTTCTTATGTATTCCAAGGTTTATTTGGTGACAATGGCTTCCCAGCGATGCTGATATTTTAAAAGCCGTGGATGCAGCTGTGCAGGCTCTTCCGTCAACAAAAGCCTGATTTTCACGATCCATTCCTCGAATGATGAGAACGAAGCGAACATATTCGCCATTTCAGCCGTCATGAGTACAAATAGAGGTTTCGGATAGGTTTCGGCCAAATGTCTTAAAGCAAAATCGATTGGCGTATACTTCTTGCGTTTGATTTCAAAACGTTCAACAACGATGTTCGTCTCCGCTCGGTCCCGCTTCCATTCATGCAGACGATCTTCCCGCTTATAAAATGGGCTGACGTTCTCTTTCGACATCCTCTTGATGCTTAGCTCATGCAGCGGATAGAGAACAAGCTTGCGAAAGGAACGTGCCTGCACCCAATCTGCGGCTAGATCAAGCTCTCGCTGCGTTGTATGCTCAAATGTATCATAGTATACAATCGTTCCTTTCAGCTCATCTACAGGCGGCTCATAGCCGAATGGCATTTTCTGCACGTTATCCACCATTTATTTGCAGCCTCCTATTATCCAAGTCGTCAAATGCTTAGGAGCCTAAAATAACATATTTGGTGGGAAATTGCCATGTCAGAGCTTCCTGTAGTCACTTTTCATTATATTCTTCACTAAACTTGACCATTTGGAGTTGGCGGGACAATATTTTCGGGCAACCTTCTCAATGGTAGTCAGTCCCTTGCCCACATAGTTTTTGGATAAGAGCTGTCCAAACTTTCGTACGCTGTCCCCTTTGGTTTCAAAGCTGAACGCTTTATTGTATTTATCGCCATCTATCGCATTGAGGCCAAATAAGTTATTTTTGCTCTTGGCCAGCCGGCTTTTGCCATTTCCACTCTCCAGCTTCATCACGGCTATTGTAAAATAAGCATTTATGCCGTATTCATCCTCCACTTCAAGGATAGCTTGTTCCAAATCATGCCCGGATAGTGCTGTTCCTTCGAATATTTTCTCAATATGCTCGATCGTAAGGCCCGAATCAGACTCTACGGCAGATGTTGGCTTCATAAGTTCTTCCTCTACTGCTTCTTCTAAAATTTCTATTTTATCTATGCGCTGCTCCTCACTTTTTGCCTTAAGTGCAATGGCAGGCTGACGATTAACATCAGCAGCAAGGGATAACACGGAAACTTCACTTTTCACCTTTTTGGCATATCCGCCATGTACGTATCCACCATTTTGCAGCTTAAGCCAACCATTGTCTGTTTCTTCTGTAATTTCAAGCTTTGCTCCCTTTTCTACAACCTTTATAATATCCGAAGCGGCGCTCGGTTTTGTTCGAATGTTAAGGTAATACGCGGTAACCTCATATGTATTCGTTAGCTTTTCAGCGATGGCTGGCGGTTGTTCAACTTCAAGAGTCGTTTCAAGCGGGATGGTTGGAGGTTGATCAGATGTGTTAACTGTAGCTGCGCTAATCTCGTTGAATGTTACAGGTATAGGTGCTGGAGTGGGWGAAGCGATGACTTTTTCATTGTTCTCTAAGCTGTCAACAACAAGCGGCGTTAGGGTAGTTAAGGAAAATGGTTCTGCTGCAGACGTTTCTAAAGCTTGTGAATCCGGTTCGTTATTTAAAGGTTGGACGTACATGCCTAAAGTAATGACTAACGATAAAATGAGCAAGTAAACAAATAAATGCTGATTCAACTTTTTTCGCATGATTATACCTCTCCCTTAAGTTAATGAAGTATACCTGTTACGATATAAGTTAGATGGCGAGAATAAGCAGGCATCAATAAAAAGTGGACGGTCTGTGAAGATTAAAATCTATATTTTCGTCATTTGCTTACGCTTTATTTTTTAAATCCGGCTGCATGAGCAGCGATAATCGTATCCATCTGCTCGTTCCAAGCATCATCTTCGGTGCATCGCTCAGGGTGAGCCTCAAACCAAGCAACCGTCCGTTTAATCCCTTCTTCAAAGGAAAGATCTGCTGAAAAATCGGGAACTAAGCTTTTGATTTTGCGGTTATCAAATACGCTCGTGACAGATTTATCGCCAAGCAAGCCGCCCTCGAGATCAGGGTCATGCGAAATAAGAAACTCGGAAGAAATATGGACAAGCTTCGGCTCTACGCCTGCGGCTGAACCTATCGCTTCATAGATTTGATTCCAGGTAAGGACTTCGTCTGAAGTAATATGATACGCCTCTCCGATTGCCTCAGCACGTCCAAGCAAGCCGACAAAACCTTTGGCAAAATCGGAATTATGTGTCATCGTCCACAAAGAAGAGCCATCACCATGCACGATAACTGGCTGTCCCGCACGTATTCTTGCGATCAGAGACCATGGATGCTGCCAGCTGTTTAAGGCTGCGGGTATCATCGTATCGCCATAGGTAAATGACGGTCTTACGATAGTAACTGGAAAACCTGATGACGCCTGCTCATCGAGCAGCAGCTGTTCACATGCAATCTTGTCACGCGAGTATTGCCAGTACTGATTTTCGAGCGGTGTTGCATCCTCTGTGATGATATAGTGCTTAGGCGGCTTCTGATAAGCAGAGGCTGAGCTTATAAATATGTATTGATTCGTGCGTCCACGGAACAACGCAATGTCCGTGCTGACATGCTCCGGCGTGAAGGCAATCCAATCGACTACCACATCAAACTGATAGCCTTCAAGTGCAGCAGCAGCCTGCTCGGGGTCGCGTATATCACCCTTGATGACCTTTGCCCCTTCTGGTACAAACTCGTCTCGTTTCCCTCTGTTAAAAAGATARAGTTCAATTCCGCGTTCTAATGCGAGCTTAGAAACAGCTTCACTTATTAATCCTGTTCCACCAATAAACAATACCTTCATCGACAATCGCTCCTTTTTTGTATCTTGGCATTTGTTACGATTAAACGGGAGAGCTTACGGCTTAAACGATCTAAATCGTCAATTAATAGTACCATATACGTTACTCTTTTAATATTTGAAAATGCTATAATAAAACCAATTAATAGAAACAAGGAGCTGCTATACTTGAAACGATTAGCCCAAACCACACTCTATTCGGTTCTGCTTTCTTCGATGCTGCTCAGCGCATGCAGCAGCCAAACAAATTCAGCTGGATTAGCAACGAATGCACATGAAGCAAATGGCGGCAATCATGGTGATCATCAAACAGCATCTGGCGATTTGCAAGAGACGACTGCATCGCTTGATATTTTACCAACTTTTCTAGATGGCGCCTCTGACAACCTGCGTATCGCCTATCAAACCGCTGCAACGGTTACGGATGTATTGTCCTATATCCCTTGTTACTGCGGGTGTGGCGAAAGCGCGGGACACCAAAGCAATCTCAATTGCTTTATCGCCGAAATAAAGGAAGACGGCTCTGTTGTCTGGGACGATCATGGCACTCGCTGCGGCGTATGCATCGAAATTGCTGTAACAACCGCAGCAATGAAGTCTTCAGGGATCGAAGTAGATCGGATTCGCCAAATTATCGACGAAACGTATAAAGAGGGTTATGCCAAGCCAACGAAGACTAAGCTCCCTCCTGCTTCCTAGTTTGTTCATCAATGATTTAAACAAATGACAGTCCAGAACAGGAGTAATCGTTCTAGACTGTCATTTTTTTCTAGATGCTCCCTAGTATATCAATCTATCTACTCTTCTAATTCATTATAAACCGTAGCAAATGATTGTTCTGTTTTCGTAATGGTATATCGGGAATGCTCGTGATCAATCATGCTGCTAGCCGAGAAGCGACTTCCTTCATATTTGCTCATGGCTTTCCCTTCCATTTGGATTCCTATTCTCCCTTAATAACGAATGCAGTCATAGGGTTGTTGCAGTATTGGCGGATTATGCAAGAAATCAAACAAAATCATAAATTTACAGCATCGCTATGCTTGAACCAAAGTAACTAAAATAAGGCTATATACATCATTTTATGTCTGTTCCTTGGAGGGGATCTATGCGATTGCCAAATAAGGTTGTATTTATTACGGATTCAGACAGTGACAGCGGGAAAGCGATCATTCGACGTTTAAAGGAAAGCGGAGCGCATTTTATTTTGAATAGTCATTCAGGAGGCTCTGCGATTGGGTCGGAATTAAAGCTAGTTCAGGACGCAGGCTTGCAGGCGGTCGTAGTTACCATTGACCTTAGTAAAACTGCTGAAGTAACGGATATGCTTCTATTCACGGAGCAGCAGCTTGGTACGGTTGATATTCTCG
>NZ_JBFRDK010000128.1:0-18599 GCF_052113545.1 Paenibacillus sp. TAF43_2 | reverse complement strand
GGCCTGTACTCTATACTGCAAAAAGCGAATTGTAAGGCAAGGGAGGCGCGTATCAACGGCTGCCTGCCTATACTTTTATAGTAGAGTAAGTATATAATCAATACTATAAACTTCGTTAATAAGATGATAAAAATACGCCATTTATGGCGTATTTTTGTTATTTGCTAATGCTTGGCTGCATATAACACTTGGTTTTTGATCGCGTTTGACAATAGGCAACAATATGAATTAATTTTAATAAAAAGAGCGTGAGTTTTGATCACCCTATCAGGCTGAGATTGGAGAATTTCTAATGTATCGCAATTTAGAAGAATGTGTTATTGATTTAGAGAAAAACGGACATTTGGTTCGTATAAAAGAAGAAGTAGATCCGTATCTTGAGATGGCTGCTATCCATATGAAAGTTTATGAGGCTGGCGGTCCAGCGCTGCTATTCGAAAATGTAAAAGGCTCTAAATTCCGGGCAGTTTCTAATTTGTTCGGAACGGTAGAGCGCAGCAAATTCATATTCCGCAACACTTGGGAATCGGTGCAAAGTGTGATGGAGCTGCGCAATGATCCCATGAAGGCATTAAAAAATCCGTTTAAGCATGTCAGAACCGGTATGGCCGCTTGGAAAGCTCTTCCGGTTAAGAAGTCGGGCAGTCTGCCAGTAACCGCGCAGGAAATACAAATTTCGGATTTGCCGCTTATTCAAAGCTGGCCAATGGATGGCGGTGCATTTGTAACCCTGCCTCAAGTCTACACGGAAGATCCGGACAAGCCAGGAATAATGAATTCAAATTTGGGTATGTATCGTGTACAGCTGAGCGGCAATGATTATGAAATGAACAAAGAAATTGGCGTGCATTATCAGATTCATCGCGGCATCGGCGTGCATCAAGATAAAACGAATAAAAAGGGTATCCCTTTAAAAGTAAGCTGTTTTGTAGGCGGCCCTCCAGCACATACGCTGGCAGCTGTTATGCCGCTGCCGGAAGGGCTGACAGAGATGACTGTTGCCGGAATGCTGTCAGGACACCGTTTCCGCTACAGTTATTTGGAGGGGTTCTGTATTAGCAACGATGCGGATTTTGTTATAACCGGAGAAATTCATCAAGGCGAGACGAAACCTGAGGGACCATTTGGTGATCATTTGGGGTATTACAGTCTTACTCATCCTTTCCCTGTCATGAAAGTTCATAAAGTGTACGCGAAGCCGGGAGCGATTTGGCCATTTACTGTTGTTGGCCGTCCGCCGCAGGAGGATACTGCGTTTGGAGAGCTCATTCATGAGTTGACAGGTGATGCGATTAGACAAGAAATTCCTGGTGTAAAGGAAGTGCATGCAGTAGATGCAGCGGGTGTTCATCCTCTGCTTTTTGCAATAGGCAGCGAACGGTACACCCCGTATCAGCAAGTGAAACAGCCGGCAGAGCTGCTCACCATTGCTAATCGGATTTTGGGTACGGGACAACTGAGTTTGGCCAAATACCTTTTTATTACAGCTGAAGATCAAAGGCCGTTGGATTCACATGATGAAGTGGATTTTTTAACGTATATACTAGAACGTATCGATCTTAGCCGTGACATTCATTTCCATACAAATACGACGATTGATACACTCGATTATTCGGGTACGGGATTAAACAGCGGCAGTAAAGTAGTCATCGCAGCATATGGGGACAAAAAAAGAGACTTATGTACAGAAGTGCCCGATGTTTTCAAAGAAATAAGCGGATTTGAACATGCGCGTATGGTCATGCCGGGAGTTGTAGTCATCCAAGGCTCTACATTTTTGAGTTATGCCAGTGCTAAGCAGGAAATGCAATCGTTATGTGATGCTATACAAGAAAAGGGAGCTCTCTCTTCTTGCCCTATGATTATAGTAGGTGATGATAGTCATTTCATTAGCGAGACGATTAAAAACTTCCTATGGGTTACCTTTACGCGCAGCAATCCATCACACGATATGTATGGCGTGAATAGTCATTATGAGAACAAGCATTGGGCTTGCGACAATTTGATTATTGACGCTCGTATTAAACCGCATCAAGCACCGCCTTTAATTCCTGATCCTTCGGTTCTGAAGAGCATCGAGCGATTATTTGTTAAAGGGGCAAGCTTGGGTGGATTGAATCTATAAGCTTTACAATACATGACACGCCTTTTAAGGCGTGTTTTTTTTGTCATTTTAAGTCCATTTTTGAAACGATCCTCACCAATTTTGTTTGCAAAAATCAATATAATGATCGAATTTATCATAAAAGCCTGTGAAAGTATAAAAAATCGGGTTTTTATTATATAGTTTCAACATTTTTACAGGGTTAGAATGTAAATGAGCCTAATGAACGGCATTTGATGCTGAAGATGAAGGACGCTTCAGAGCTAATCTGCAAGATTTATATCAACTATATTATGGGAGGATGAGCATGTCGCAAGCAACAACGAAGGTAAAGTACACAGCGACTCCGCCGGAGAACAGCCCGAGAAAAAAAACCTTTTTCAACCGCCTGATGAAGCAAATGGATGTGCAATTGATGGTGTGGCCGGGTATATTGCTGATATTCGTATTTGCCTATATACCTATGTATGGTGTATTGACGGCGTTTATGGATTACAACCTTTTTACGGGATCGAGAATATTCGATAACCCTTGGGTGGGCTTTAAACATTTTGAAGCGTTCCTTACTGCACCTGATATCGTTACGGTCATGAGAAATACACTTGTGATAAGCCTTTTAAAGCTATTAATTGGATTTCCAGCACCGATTATATTGGCGCTGATGCTTAATGAAGTCAGGCATATGGTGTTTAAGAGAGTCGTACAAACGATTACATATCTACCGTACTTCATGTCATGGGTTATTGTAGGCGGCATGGTTATGGCGTTGCTTTCAACTGAAAACGGTAGCGTCAATATGCTGCTTGAAGGTGTTGGAGCGATAGATGAACCGGTCAACTTCCTGTCCCTAAAGGAATACTTCTGGGGCATACTGGTTTCGACCACGGTATGGAAGGAAATCGGCTTTGGCTCGATTATTTACCTTGCTGCAATCGCAGGTGTAGATCCGCATTTGTATGAAGCGGCAGATATTGATGGAGCCAGCAAGTTTAAGCAAATTTATCTCATAACGATACCAACGATTATGCCGGTTATTATCATCTTTATGATTCTAGCAATGGGGAATTTATTGAGTGCTGGTTTTGAAGATATTTTGATCCTTGCCCAGAATCCAATTCTAAGACCGGTGTCGGATGTTATTGATACTTATGTATATCGGGTCGGCCTGCAGAATGGGAAATTTTCTTACGGTGTTGCAGTTGGTTTATTTAGAGCGGTGATCAGCGTATTGCTCTTGACGGCGGCTAACTACCTAGCCCGTAGGTCCGGCAACGGCTTATGGTAGAACATTACTTCATAACTGGGGGCGAAATCAATTGACTTTCAAGCGTTTGAGCTATAACGACCGAGCTATGGTTGTATGCATATATGTATTCCTCATTTTGTTAGCTTTCTCCGCATTGTATCCGTTCTGGAATACACTCGTTGTATCGTTGAATGAAGGAACAGATACAGCCAAAGGCGGCATTACATTTTGGCCAAGGATGTTTACATTTGCAAATTATGAAATTGTTTTTCAAGATGACAAAATTTTAAATGCATTTTACATTTCCTTTAGCCGAACGATCATTGGAACCATATCAGCAACATTTTTGACTGCATTGCTCGCGTATGGCATGTCCAAAAACTATTTAATGGGTCGTGGCTATTATTCCTTTTATTTCATCTTTACGATGTACTTCGGCGGCGGGTTGATTCCAACTTTTCTATTGATTAAATCACTCGGTTTGATGAACAGTTTCCTCGTTTACATTATTCCCGGTCTAATCAGTGTATGGAATATGATCGTTTTCCGAACCTTCTTCAAAAGCTTGCCTGTGGGATTAGAAGAGTCGGCACAAATTGATGGCTGCAGCAACTGGGGAATCTTTTTCAAGATGGCGCTCCCGCTGTCCATGCCAGTGATCGCCACACTTGGTTTGTTTACGGCTATTGCGCATTGGAATGATTGGTTCGCGCCATCGATCTATGTTTCTAATCAAGATTTGCTGCCTATTCAAACGATATTGCGGAAAGTATTGAACTCTAATGTTCTAACGGATGCGATCGGAAATGACAGCATTGCTAGTGAGAAAATGGCATCGAAAGCCCTTACCTCCAAATCTCTTATTAGTGCAATGATTATGATTGTGTCTCTTCCCATTATCGCTGTATATCCTTTTCTTCAAAGATTTTTTATGAAGGGTGTTATGGTCGGATCTCTAAAAGAATAGCTTGTTGACCATCGGTTTAAGGCGAATGTCGCTTTGGACATATATATTAATCATGAGAGGGGTAAAATCAGCATGAAGAAAATGAAAAAGCCGCTGTTAGTGGTTGTCTCTGCGGTGTTTCTACTGGTAACTGTACTTGCAGGATGCAGCAATTCGGGGGGCAATGATCCAAAACCAACAGCAACAGATTCAGCAACGAACACTAATAAAGGGAGTGAGGCTACAGACGCTCCAGCAGATCAACCATGGGTATTTGGTTCTAGTCCGATAGAATTCTCGGCTTATACACACTATAGCTGGCAAGATTTCCCTGACACCATGGATGCGAACCCTTTTTGGAAATACCTGAAAGAAAATAAACAAGTAACGATCAAACCGATTCACGCAAAAGGCAACTCTGCACAGCTGATGCAGACCTTTATGGCTGATACTAGCCAAATGCCGGATCTCATTTATGGTAACCGCTATGATCCGGATATTGAAAGACTTATTGCAAATGATCAACTCGTAGCGCTTGATCCTTATCTTGATAAATATCCTAACCTGAAGAAATATCTTAATCCTAAATCCATGGAGCTGCTTCGTTCAGCAGATGGCAAGCTGTACAAATTCCCTAACTGGTACACAGAGAAACCAACAAGTACAGCTGGTTATGTAGTCAACAAAAAAGTTTATGCAGAGCTTGGATCTCCAGCACTTGAAACGATGGACGATTTGTATGCATATCTTCAAGCAGTAAAAGCAAAATACGGCGATAAAATCATTCCACTGGAACTAGATCGCGGTAGCGAAATTCAAGGCTTGGGCGTCATTTACGCAGGATTTGGAGAAAACAACCTTTACAAATCATTAAGCAGTGATGTTCAGGGCGTAATCAAAGACGATAAGCTCGTTTCATTCTTTACAGATCCTTCTTTCCGTGAGTCTCAAAAATACCTTGCAAAATTGTACCGTGAGAAGCTAATCGCACAAGATTGGTGGACACAAACAAGAGATGTCGTTGCAGAAAAAATCGTAACGGGTAAAGTAGCCGTTTATGCTGGATCAGGCGTTACTACGTTTGCTTCACGCGGAGATTCTGAGCTTAGAAAGGCAGATCCAGATGCTGGTTACTTCATGATTTGGCCTGTTCGCAAAGCTGGACTTGATAAGAACAAAATCTTTGCAGGTGGTTACGATGCTCTTGGTTGGAACGTTGTGACGATTACTAAACATGCAAAAGATCCAGAAAAAATCTTCGCAGCACTTGATTGGATGACAGGACCTGAAGGCATGACAATCTCATTCTTCGGACCTGAGGGCGGCAACTGGAAAGGTTTCGACGAAAACGAACAACCGATCTTCACTGAAAACTACAATGAAGAGGAAGTAACAGCAATTCAAGCTGCAAATGATGTTGTTCACATCGTAGGAAACGTATCGTACATCGACCCAGCAAAATTGAAATATGTTAATTCACTGCCATTAGAAAAACAAAACTGGGCAGCACGTTGGCAGAGAGATATTACTTGGCCGTCATCTAATGATACAACAGCGCTTACCAACATTAATATTGAGCCGGATTCTCCATACGGTGACACTAGAACACAAATCGTAGATCTTACTCTTGAAACTCTAGCTGCTTCAACGACTGCGAAGAGTGATGCAGATGTTGACAGAATCCTAGATGCAGCTGAAACGAAAGCTCAAGGGTATAAATACAAAGAGCTTCTAGAATGGCGTACTGAAAGATGGCATGCTAACAGAACTATTCTTGGAGAAAAATAAGGTTTAATAGTAAAAGAGATCATCCCAAGGGATCCATTTGGATCACTTGGGATATCTCTGTATTTTTGGTTATACTTAACTTTTATATATATAGCTTGCATTTATTTTGATATTATTAAAGGGAGATTTTTCAAAAAATGCTGCTCATATAAGGGGTGCTTGGTCAGTGTACGCGAAGAAAGAGAGGTTCCTGCGGTTCATGTTGGTCTATTTCATTGTCAGTATGCTTGTCGCCTGCAGTGGAGTAGACAGTAAACCAGTTCCAATAACTGAAGAGGGAACAACGCAAGATATACAAATAAATCTGCCTCCCAATCAGCTCTATGAACTAGGCAAAGAAAGGCTTGATATTTCCTTTTATGGTCACTACAGTTATTATTCGATGCCGCAGTGGGGCGCAGATCCCTCTTCGAAGTGGATTCAGGATAATCTTAACATTCACATCAAAGGAATCGACGTTGAAGGAAACGGAAAGCAGAAGCTTCGAAAGATGATTGCCAGCAAGCAGTTGCCGGATATCATTTGGGGTGATCGCGGTTATGATCTGGAACGTTTGCGTGAAGCGGGCTTACTCGTACCGCTCGATAACTATATAGATAAATATCCAAATTTAAAAAAATGGGCAGGCACTAAAATTTTAGATTTGCTTCGAGCACCAGATGGGCATATTTATTATTTTCCAAATTATTACACTAATAAACCGTACGGCAACGCGGGTTATGTTGTGAATAAACGAATATATCGGGAATTAGGTTCCCCTAAGCTATCTACGACAAATGAGCTTTATGATTACCTCAATAAAGTGAAAGCCAAATATCCTGATGTCGTACCTTTTGAAACAGGAATTGCCAGTGAGGGGCAAGGCATTGATCAATTATTTTCCGCCTTCAAGGAAGACAATTATAGCTTTACTCGCTACTACGCTGTAACGAGCGGAGATAAGATGACATCGATCTATAAAGATGAAGGGTTTCGCGAGTCGGCATTATTTGTAGCTAAGCTTGTGCGTGAGGGGCTAATTACCTCGGATGCTTGGACACAAACGGATGATCAGGTAAGTGAGAAGCTTATGAGCGGCAAAGTGGCGGTTTATGCCAGTGCGGACCCTATGCGTCAAGTGATGTTGGCGAATGCAGAGCTTGTAAGGAAAAATCCGGAGGATGGTTATATCTTTATCGATCCTATTTATAAGGAAGGGTTGGATCCGAATAAGATTTATCCTGGCACATACAATGTGCTTGGCTGGAATGTCTCTACGATAACGACAAGCGCAAAAAATCCAGAAGCGATATTCGCTATGCTGGATTGGATGACAGGGCCGGAAGGTTCTGCTGTTCAGATGTGGGGCCCGCCGGGGCCAAACGGGTACTGGGATGGCTTCAAAGAGGATGGAATAACGCCAAAATTTACGAGCAAATACACATTAGACCCGGATGGGCTGAGTGAAATACAAGCAATCTCTGGCGAGTTGATTTGGGTTGGCAACACCGTATATCTCGATCAAACCAAAAGCGATTATGAAAAAACATTGCCTGAGGACAAGCGAAACTGGTCTACATACTGGCAGCAAAAGGTAACTTGGGAATCTCAGGGGGATGCAACACCGTTTATCAATTTGCAGCCGACACCAAATTCTGACGAAGGCAGAATCTTTGCCCGGGTGAAAGAAATATGGTTAAGCGCGCGCTCATATGCGATGTACGGGCAAACGGATGAAGAGGTACTAGAGATTTTGGATTTAGCGCATAAGGATTCGATGGAATCAGGTTTTCAAGATTATTTAGATTTTATTACGTCGAAGTGGCAGGAAAACTTAAAAGTTTTAAATCAAGAGTAACGTAAATTTGTTAACTTGAAGGAGCTGCTCTTATGTATAAGGTATTGTTAGTCGATGACGAAGAACTCGATCTGGAAGGAATGAAACGGTTTATTCCTTGGTCTGAGCTTGGAATGGAAGTGAAGGGCAGCGTAAATAATGCATTATCAGCATGCGAAATAATAGATGAGCAGCCCATCGATATATTAGTCAGCGATGTTAATATGCCTTATATGTCAGGACTTGAGCTTGCCCGAATTGCACTCGAACGCAAGCCTAATATGCGTATTATATTCGTTAGCGGCTATCAGGAGTTCAGCTATGTACAGCAGGCGTTGTCTTTAAAGGCTTACAATTATGTACTAAAGCCAATGGATGACAATGAATTGGTGTCGTCTTTGTTAAAGGTGAAGCAGGATCTTGATGAGGAGAACAAGCAGCGTGAAGTGGAAGAGGCCTATCAACAAATGATTCCGATTGCCAAAAGCGACTTTTTGATTCATGTGTTGGAAGGATTGGAAACGACGGAGGGCGTTTCCATGTCTAAGCTGATTTTACACTACGGCTTTGATCAATTAAACTGGCCTATCCGTGTTGCGATTATGGAACTGGATAATCAGTCGTTGAGACAAACCGAGAACGCATCTTCACAGAGAGAATGGTCGCGAAGCTCTCTTCAAATTGTACATGAAACGATTCAAAAGATAGGGATCCTTCCATACTGCAAGCTGTCGTCTCAACGCATTGCTATATTACTGGAAGACAAAGCTATTGGTCAAACCGTCAAAACGTTATGCGATGCGCTTTCGCAGCATCTAACGGTATCGATAACAACCGGCCTCGGTGAAGCGGTTCATTCGATAGAACAGCTGCAAGTATCCTACCGACAAGCGATAGAAGCTGTTGAAGGCAAGATGTTTCTTGGAAAAGGGGATATCATCAAATATGAAGAGGTCAGAGCGGAACCAGGCATGCTGGACGCTCGGATTCTGGATACACGAATGAAAGCACTATTAAAGGCCATGGAAGGATATGAGCTTGTTCGGATTTACGACGAATTCGAGAACTTGTTTGCATCGGCTTCCAGTCTTCGCTCCAGATTTACTGTTCATCATATGACCAGCTACATTATATGGAAGCTGGATCAATATTTAAGTGAAATGAATGAGGATTTATTTGAACTGCTAGGCATTGATATTCACCATCTCGAAGTTTTAATGCAATTCGAAACGATTAATGATATACGTTCATGGCTTGTAAAGCTCTTATATGAAATTTCTGAACGCCTGCAGAAGAAAAACGTCATGAAAGACAGCAAGTTTATACGCAGCGTCACGAAGTCAATTAAGGAGAGGATGAGTGAAAATATTACCCTTAAAGATATGGCGCTGCAGTTTTCTTTCTCGCCTAGCTATATGGGGTTTTTAATAAAAGAAAAGTCAGGTCATACCTTCAATGAACTGCTCGTTCATTTGCGTATGGAGAAAGCATGTGAACTGCTCAATCAACCCGGGATAAAAATTTATGAAGTTGCCGATCAGGTTGGTTATCGTTATCTTCCCTATTTCAGCCGACAATTTAAGGAGAAGTTTGGCATGACGCCTATGGAATATCGGAAGAGAGAGAATTGATCATTAATGGGGGAGCTTTAGATGAAAATAGTCCGGGAGAATAGAAAGAGACTCGGATATATGCCGATCGGATACAAGCTTATGCTGTCCTATATGATTTTTATCGTTATTTTGGTCGTTGTCAATTTCTATGTGTCACATTCGATGTATGACTCTTCCATGCGTAAGCAGACGCGTATGAATATTGAAGGAACGATGGAGCAAATGCGCGACAACGTGAAATATAAACTAGATGATATTGTCCGAATATCGTCTACGCTCTATGATGATTATAATCTGGTTCAAAGCATTCGAGTTGATGAAATAGGCATTGCCAATTTAAATCGAATGAATCAGATCATTAGCCCAAAGCTAGAAAGCGCCTCGAAATCTATTGGGATGAATTTAAGGTTGTCTGTCTACTTTCATAATAAAACGGTGAACCAAATTTATGAGAATCGATGGAAGAAAGACAATGCTTCCGATAACGATGAGTCCAAAGAGCAAACCTATGATATTTATCATATGAGCCGCATTCAGGATAAGTTATGGTACAAATCCATTCCAAAAGAAGAATACGGCGTGACTATGGAGTGGAAACAGGTTGAAGAGGATGTACGAGATCATCGTATTTCAATGATACGACGTATCGTCGACACCGATAATCCATTGGAAGTTGAAGAGCTGGCTATTATGCGGTTTAGCGTTCAGATGAAGGAGCTGTTTAATAGCGTTGACTTCTCGAAGCTTGGCGACGGCAGCAAGCTGTCTGTCGTGGATTCTACGGGATACGTTATTTTTTCCTCTGGGCAGCTACCGGAAGGCTCAACCAGACCAGTTTCGAAAATAAACAAAAATGTATCGACAAATGAAAATAGCGATAAGCAAGAATACTTAAGAATAGAAGAGAAATTGCTCAATCAGAATTGGACATTAGTGGCGCAAGTTCCACTTACCATTATTGAGCAGGAAGCTGCGAAGGTACGGGCATTTATTATTTTTATCTGCGTACTAAGCTTTGTTTTGTTAACGTTTGCGGGTGTCTTTATTTCACGTTATTTCTCCAAACGAATTTTGAAATTTGTATCGGTGTTGAATGCTTTCCGCGAGGGGGATTTGCATAAGCGAATTGCTTACAGAGGGAAGGATGAATTCTCTCAAATTGCAACGGCGTTAAACGGAATGGGCGAGGATGTAGAGGCATTAATTAATAAGGTATATTTGACGCAGCTTCAGAAAAAAGAGGCTGAGCTGGAAATGCTGCAGCTTCAGATCAATCCGCATTTTTTATACAATACCCTTTCATCGATCAACCAGCTCGCAAAATTCGGGGAAAATGAAAAACTGCAAAAAATGGTGTTGGAGCTCGCGAAGTTTTATAGGCTTACGCTGAATTCAGGCCGTACGATGATCCCAATCGCAGCGGAGATGGAGCAGGCAAACGCATATGTAAGCATACAGAAGGTGAAGTACGGGAAACGTCTGGAAGTATTATTCGAGATTGATGAGAATATATGGCATTTTGAGACGGTGAAGCTTATTTTGCAGCCTTTCATTGAAAATACGCTTAAGCACGCATGGAGCGGAGATCGCATTCATATTCGGATTGTTACCTATATGGAAGAAAACACGGTGCATTATAAGATAATCGATGACGRGTTCGGCATGCCGCAGGAGCGAATTGATGAAATATTCAGCGGGCTAGATAAAGGAAACATTGGATATGGGATTCGAAATATCGATCAGAGAATCAAGCTTCACTATGGTTCAGAATATGGTGTTTCCATATTCAGTCGTATAGGTATTGGAACAACTGTCCATATAAGGATTCCAGCAAGGAAAAGGAATCTTATTGTTCAAGAATGCATTCCAAATATTGCAGGATAAACAACGAATAAGCCGCGTCCATTAGGATGCGGCTCTTTGCATATTAAATTTAATTTCTGGATAACCGAGCAGTTGGATCAGAAGATATGCATACTTTTGCCGATGGGATAAGAAGTAAGTTTGCTCCTGCTCCGTTATGATCAATTCATAGCAATACACCACTTTTATTGGAGGCGATATGGATGACGATATCTACATTGACGGAGCAAGAAGTGCAATTTTATAAGGAAAATGGTTACGCGCTGCATAAGAAACAGTTGTTTAGCGCAGATAAGATGACGGAGCTGACTAATATTTTTGAGGAGCAATGGGAGCTTGTAGGCCGGAAGCTGAACAGCGAGCTCGATACCCCGCATTTCCGTGATGAGCGACTACTTAAGTTTCTATTAAGCGATGAAGTGCTTGATCTGGTAGAGCCTTTAATTGGTCCTAACATTGGCTTGTGGTCTAGTCATTTCATCTGCAAAGAGCCGCTTATTGGCAAGCAAACGCCATGGCATGAAGACTCCGCGTATTGGAACGGACGACTTAGCCGATTTGATAACATTGTGACCGTATGGCTGGCTATAGACCGCAGCTCTAAGGAAAATGGCTGTATGCGCGTCATTCCGGGAACGCATAACAATGGTTTCTCGGAGTACGAGCAGGTGGATGGCAATGACAACATTTTTGATACGGAAATTCGCAATAAGGATGAGTCAAAGGCCGTTTATTTCGAGCTTGAGCCAGGCGAGTGCTCTGTGCATGATTCTCGCATCATACATGGTGCAGCTCCTAACAAAAGTGAATTCCGCCGCTGTGGTTATACGATGCGTTATTTCTCAACGGATGCGCAAGTCTATACTGAAAAGAACCGTGGTCATAAAATCTGGCTAGCGCGTGGAAAAGATTTAGCCGGCAATCCTTTTGTCAATGTATAATAGGCTTAACAAAAGGGGGGACAGGTATTGGAATTGAGACGAATAAAAGCGTTGTGGGGAATGCAGGGAAGCTATGAGGAGCTTTTGACATATGCAGCAGAAGCAGGTTATTTTGGAATAGAAGCGCCGCTGCCGCCTGCCTCTGAAGAAAAGTCCTTTAAAGCGGCATTGGAAACAAATAAGCTGGCCTTCATCGCGCAGGTAAGTACACATGATGACCATCTCGATAGCTTCGAGAAACAAGTCATGCGAGCAACGGATTTTAATCCGCTGTTTATTAACTCGCAAAGCGCTAGAGATAGCATGTCAGAAGCTGAGCAGGATCGTTTTTTTGAAGGAGCACTTACAATTGAGCAAAGGTCTGGTCTGCAGGTCGGGCATGAAACCCATCGCAGCCGAGCGATGTTTACACCCTGGACAACTGCAAGATTGCTGAAGCGTTTTCCTGACTTGCGCATCACTGCAGACTTCAGCCATTGGGTGAACGTATGTGAGTCGCATCTGGATAATCATTCGGATGAGCTTGCTCTTGCTATTGATCGCAGCATACATGTTCATGGCCGTGTTGGATTTCCACAGGGACCTCAAGTGCCACATCCTGGCGCGCCTGAATACGCATCGGAGCTTGTTTTATTTACAGGCTGGTGGCAGCGGATTTTTATGAAGCAAGCTGCGCAGGAAAGAACTTGGACAACATTTACAGCAGAGTTCGGTCCACCGAATTATATGCCGACGGTGCCCTTTACCAATAAGCCTATTGTTGATTTAATAGAAGTGAATCAATGGATGACCGATTATATGGCTGCCAAATATGCCGAATGGTTTGACCAATAAAAGTCTGATAGGGGGAAATCGTCATGAAGTATGAATTAACACCTGAGAGATTGCTTGGTAAAAACTTTTTGACCTTGTCATCCCCCTATAAGATTTTCAAACATGTGATCGATAACAAAATTGATGCCCATTGGCATGATTTTTTTGAAATGGGCTTTGTTGTGTCTGGCACAGGAACTCATGTTATAAACGGAGAGCCTTTTCCTTTAGAGAAAGGAATGACTTTTCTGCTGACAACGGCAGATTTCCATGAGATCATCCCAGATGAAGGACAAACGATTCATTTGTTTAATCTTATTTTTGATGAATCATTTATCCGCCCAGAGCTGACAGAAATGTTATTTGAACAGGTATCGCTCCATTTGCATACTTTTCATGACGAGAGTGCTAGTGAAATTGAAATGGAATTTACTCGGATTTGGAATGAATCACAGATGTGGCAGCTAGGCAGCAGCATGCTGGTGCAGGGAAGTTTCGAGAGAATACTCATCCATCTCTATAGAAATAACGGGCATCAGCGCTTGCTTGACGACTATGTAGCCATCAGCACAATCCCTTCTTCCATTAGAAAGTCGATCATCTATATACAACACCATTTTCGAGAGCCGCTTTCATTAGATGAAATAGCGAGATATGCTGGAATTTCAGCCAATTATTTTAGCGAATGCTTCAAAAAGCATACAGGTACATCATTTCAAGAGCATCTACAAGGAAAAAGGCTTCAGTTCGCCTCTGCATTGCTCAGCAGTTCAATCTTGCCGATAACGGAAGTATGTTATGCCGCGGGCTTTAATACATTGCCTAACTTTGAACGAGCGTTTAAAAAAAAGTATGAGAAATCACCTCGAGAGTTTCGGAGAAAATATATTCGGCCATAAAGGTGACCTATAAACCTATATGCCATGTTAGGAGGGTACAGCAGTGAGAAGGAGACTTATACAAGGCACAGCAATTGCTGTGCTTTTATGTTTTGTTTATATTCTCTATGCAGTATGGAGCATTATTTCGTTTGCAAAGGTGAATGAGCTCATTCACACAGATGCCGCAATTGTGCTTGGGGCAGCAGTCTGGGACGATAAACCGTCGACAGTTCTAGAGAACAGATTAAATCATGCCATTTGGCTTTATAACAATGGATACATAAAGAAAATTATCGTTACTGGAGGCACGGGTAAGGGAGATTCCTTGTCTGAAGCGGAAGTATCAAAACGATATGTTATGCAGTATAAGGTGCCGGGGGAGAATATTGTTCTTGAAGAGCATTCAAAAATCACGGAACAAAATTTAGCTAATGCCTATGCGATAGCACGACAACAACAAATCAATACCTTTACCATCGTCAGCGATCCTTTGCATATGAAGCGTGCTCTTGTTATGACTAGACACTTAGGGATGGATGCTTACTCTTCACCAACTCAGACGTCAGCCTACAAGAGTTTGGGTACTAAGCTTCCTTTTCTTTTAAGAGAAACGTTCTTCTTAACAGGTCATCAGCTGAAAATGTTATTTTTAAAGTAAGAATATAAGAAGCCGCTTATTATAAATAAACTGCTGTTTCACAGCTCATCTTTTTTGCAGCCCGAAAGTTAAACACTCAATATGATGAGTTTAACATTCGGGATTTTGTATTTTATTAAGGGTATCGTTTCAGGAAGTAAGGCTGCGTTTAAATGAAAGGAGAGGGAAATGTGTCATCCTAACTGAATAATTATGCCAAAAGCCTCCGATATTAAGGATACGATTACAGGTTCTTCCTAAATCAAGAAGGATAAACGCAGGAAATCACAGTTGCGGTGCACATCTAAATCCATGTATGGTATTATATTATTAACGATTAAAACAAGTTAAAAGTAAAGCTGCCATAATGAAGGAGTTTTTATTTTGAATGATGCGATGATCATGTTAAAGCAAACAAGTCGTACTTTTTATATTCCCATCAGCAGGTTGAAGTCAGGTTTAAAGGATGCAGTTGCATCCGCTTATTTGTGTATGAGAGCTATTGATGAAATTGAGGATCATGAAACGCTAGCAGATGAGGTGAAAGCAGAATTATTGCTTGGCATTCATGATGCGTTTAGTTCCGATGATGTGATTAATGAATCGCAAAAACTCCTTTCTCCTTATGCAGAAACACTGCCGGAAGTTACGATGAGAATTCATGAATGGGCGCTTTTATGTCCTCCGACGGTTACGAATGTCGTTTATAACCATACAGCGACAATGGCCAAGCAGATGGCTGATTGGGTTCATGAAGGCTGGGATATCCGAAYGGAAGAGGATCTGGATAATTATACTTATAGTGTTGCCGGTATGGTAGGGGAAATGTTGTCTGACATATGGTTCTGGCACGATGGCACGAAATCAGACCGAATCAAAGCAGTTGCTTTCGGAAGAGGCTTACAAGCCGTAAACATTCTGCGTAATCGCACAGAGGATCTTGAACGTGGCGTAGACTTTTTCCCTGAAGGCTGGGGACAGAAAGAAATGATTAAGTACACGCGCCGCAACCTGAAGTTGGCGGATTCGTATATATCTGATTTAAAAGGCGGTCCTGCGCTAGAGTTTTGCAAAATTCCGCTTACGCTGGCACATGCAACCATTAACCTCATTGCGGTTGGCGGTAACAAATTAACGCGAGACGCCGTTATGAAGCTTGTAGGCAGCATTAATTAGAGTTTGTTCTATAAATAAAAGCAAAGCCCATGGGATTCCATGGGCTTTGCTTTTATTTGTTTTTATTCGGGTGCCGTGAGATTAACCGTACCAGCTCGACTAGCAAGAGCGGTAATGATACTGTCGAAGGATACGCCAAATAGCGCGGCTCCCAATGAGGTGAGAACTTGTCTTTGTATCGCCGGAGGCCAACAAAGCCATACCAGCTTCCGCCATACTCGAAAAGAATGCGTGCCAGCTTCTCTTCTTTTATTGCGTTTTGGCTCTGGCCAACACTCGAAAGTGGAGCCATCCCCAAATTAAATTGCGCATATCCTTCTGTTTTTGCCCACTCCATAAGGCAAATAAACAATTGATCCATCGTTCCATTTGGGGTGGATTTTAAATAGCGCATTAAATCTACAGATAAGGTCGTACCGTCATAGGCAGGCGTCAAAGAAGCGAAAGCAATAATTTGATCATCTGAATTTTTTAATAGCGCAATGGGCGCGAGCTGCAAATAATCTTCATCAAACCATCCGAGAGAATAACCCTTCTCATGTTTTCCATCCAGCCATTGGTCAGAGATGAACGACAGTTTCTTTAACAACTGCTTATCATGAGGCGGATGTACGATTTCAAATTGAAAATTTTCACGTTCAAAGCGGTTTTTAACCGCCCGAAGACTGGCATTTTGTTTTCCGACTAGCGTGAAATTGTCCAGATGAACCAATGCTTCCTCACCCAGTTTAAAAAAGCGATAGCCGTTTTCGTGATAAAACGGTAAATAGTCAGGTGTCGTTTGATAAAATACGACCTCTACCGCAAACTGATCGGCAAATTGCTGAAACTGTTGAATCGCTTCGCTAATCATGCTTTTGGGACCTAAAGGATCACCGAGCACAACAAGTTTATTTCGAATTTTCGCATAGGGTATTAACACTTGATCCTTCATCGCCCAGAAGAAGCTCTTGTCACCGGTAAAGAGCATATGCGTCAATAAATTTCCTTGTTCCTTTTCAAGAAAAGCTTTTAATTTCAACTGCTCATCCTCGGCTGTTTCTAAAACGGCGAGCGGCGTAGGACGAAACATATAAAGCAAGGATAGGAAGAGCCAAGCAACCAAGAGACCAAATATCGCAGCTATCGTATGCTGGCTTGGATCTATCAGCCATGTGGTGTGAGCCTTTCTTGGCAGATATTTGAGAAATGCCGGATACGAATGGGAAGCGATGAGGTAATAACCATAGGTGATTAAGAGTGTAACAAGCCCCCAGCCCAGCACATTATAAATCCCTACGGGTATAGCCAGACGATAAAATCGATGTCTTGAAATCCATAACAGCAACGCGACAATGAGTAGAAATATAGCTTCCTCGTAATCAAACGCTTTGGCAAGTGCGAAGAAGGAACCGGCACAAAGCAGGAAGAGTGTCCAATAATAGGCTCGCTTCACTCGAAGTGAAATACCGCGAGACAGCATGATCAGCATAATGCCAATGACAATGCTTAATTGATGGGACAGCCTCATAATCTGAAACGAAACCAATTCTTCCGTAAAATGTATCCTGTAAAGTAAAGCGGGTGTCGCTGCGGACAGCAGCAATATGACCCCACTCGCAAATRCAAGCTTACCGAGTGACCATGCCCCAACCTCGCCGATAAATGCAAATTGTCCCGGCCAGCGCCAAACGCTTTGCCAAATATTTAATGCTCGATCCATGATGCCGCTATCAGACTGCTCCGTTCGTTTCCGGTTCATAGGAAACTCGAATGCTGCCATCATAAGGCCGATTAACCAAGGCACAAAATAATACAAAATTCTAAACAGAACAAGGATGACCGCGCATTTATCAGGTGGAAAGCCGAGCAGCTGTAAGCCTAATATAGCCGTTAAATCAAAACCACCGATACCGCCAGGCGCCATGCTTATAATGCCGGCTATTGCTGCTAACGTATAAATTCCAAGCGCATTTGTAAATGTAAGTTCTGGAATAAATGTTGCTCCAATAAGCCAGAAGGTCATACCAGCAAAAAACCATTCCAAAAAGGAAGAACCAACGGAAGCGGTCATAATGCGCCAAGTCAATTGTCCTCGATTCCGATTAATCCATTTGGAGAAAAGTGAAGTTCTTTGAAGCAGCACGAATAGCGGTAAATACAGTGCGATTGCCCACATCGCATAGGTGAGCCATGGATGAGCATTCAGCAATGCGTGAACAGGGAAAATGCCGATAATACACAGCCATGCTAGCAGCGATAGCCCTGTGAAAGTTATCGTCGAAAGAAAGGCAACAGAAGCAGCAATACTGCCAATGGGAACTTCTCGATTTCGATATAAAATTGATCGCAGCCCTGCTCCTGTAAGACCTGCAAAACCAATCAAATTGTTTGAGGTGTTTGCAATCCATCCATAACGAATCGTATCCCAAATCCCAATCTTTAAATGAAAATGCTTGCGAATCAACAAGTCATACGTACTCATGACAGAGACAGCGAGCATGGAGAAGCTGAGCAAAAGAAAAATCGTAAAGGGGTGCATGTGATGAAACTCATGGATCATTCTTCCCCAGTGGATCTCACGGAACTGTTTTTTTCCTTCGAAGTAAACAAAGGCGATAATAGCAACTGGCAGTAGAAAACGCAGTACTCTTGCACGGTATAGGATGGATACAAGCTTAATTAGATGCAGCTTGTAAGCTATCTCGCGAATCCATTTCATTAATATTCCCCTTATGTATGGTTTGTCCCTTGCTATTCATTATTTTGCCATGTGGGACACATAAAGTATAGCCT
>NZ_JBFRDK010000127.1:0-18791 GCF_052113545.1 Paenibacillus sp. TAF43_2 | reverse complement strand
CTTCATGAATGAATCCTCCTAATAAGATAAGTTTTTGTAAAAAAGCGTCTGACGACTGAAGCTTTTTCAGCTGCGCATTCGTTTTGTTTGCGCATCGTTCTTCCTGACGCCACTTATCTTACCATGGGGTTTTTGGTGTTTCATGACACAAAAACTGGTAATAGCCTGAAAATAGCTAGCAAAACAGCACCATTACTGCTTTATGAGAATATGCTCATCACCGTTTTTTGCTGCTTTTAGAGCTGTCCGCTAGCTTTTCGAAGCTCATTTGCGAGCCGATGAATTTCATCTTTCTCCGCTTTGGTGGTTGCTGCAAACCATGCTGGAGAGAGCCAAGTAGAGATAATTTTGTTAGCATCTGATGCGCTCATATCAACATCCCTCCAGTCGCGAACAAGCTCTAAGAAAGCCGCTTTGTTAACTGAACTTCCTGGACATGTTTTCGCTGGATTCATTTCGCGATGAAACAAAATTTGACTCTCTGGCAGCTTCCACATGGCAGCAATTTGACTTGTCAGCTTAACGGCTGAAGCAAGCTGAGCACCTTCCAGCTTCTCAGCTCCAACATCAAAATTACCGATCATCTCGAACATAAACGGATGTATGCGGTCTGGATCAGGGTCGTTGTAGCCAACAGCAGAGGCCGGAGCCTCCAGAAGAGAACGCCCCTCCCATATATAGCCGTCAGGGTCGATCGTTGCGTGCTGGGCGATATCCCCCCAATTTTGTGTAATCGCATGAAATCGCCACATCCCTTGAATGATTTTCATTTTATCCGCAGCTCTGCGATAATCCACAATAGTCGGCTTCCATGTTCCATGCACATGAATCTGCGAAAACTTCACTTTTGATACGAATGGTTTCAAATATTCAACATACTCCGCAAAAGTAAACCTTTGAAAATATTTGCGCTCTACGACCATTTCGTTTCGCATCCTCTCGATAAACAATTGCTATATTTTATGCGATACATGAATGAATCGAGACGGCAAACACATAAAAAAGCAAGCCATGGATATATTCCACGACTTGCTTCTTGTTTTTATAAATTTATTTTTGCTTATCGAGTACCGAGTTTGATGTTGCCCGTCTCCGACTCCATGCTTATTTTGATATCACCGCTGCCGATTACACCTTCAATATTGTTTTCCGTTTCCTTGTTAACTGTGAAACCATCCCAATCCACCTTGCTGTTTCCGGTATCCTTCTTGATACGAATAGAAGCCGAAGCAGGCTGTTTGTCTGCATTAACGATAATATTCCCGGTATCCGTCTTAATTGAAAGATCGCTGCGCAATTCGTCTGTTTCAACTCGTACATTTCCCGTCTCAGATTCCGCTTTTAGAATGCCTTTTCCGTCCACTATATTAATGTTTCCAGTATCTGTTTTTAATTCAAGCTCCTGAGCCGTGTAATTCGTTAATTTTATATTGCCGGTTTCTGATTTTAATTTCATTTTGTCAGCTTCCATCTGATTCACTACAATGTTTCCTGTATCGGTTTCGATATCAACTGAGGTCCATAGCTTAGCAGGCACCTCAATCGTCAGCTTCAAGTTAACGATTGAAATACCGAATGTAAAACGATCCTTCGTATTTGCCTCAATATTAAGCGTATCCCCTTTAGGAGCTGCCGTTAGGATGACGTCTTTAGCAAGCTTTTCACTTACATCTCCTTCAAGTCTCACTTTAATATCATCTGCTGTGCCGGGAACGAAAGTGATATTAAACGTATCCGTCTCCGCATGGATCGAGCGAATGGACGATGCATCAATCGTTTTTTCCTGCAAAAAAGGTTCGCCTTGAAATTTCGTTACAATTTCATCTTTATCGAATACAAAAAATGCGCAAAGTATTCCTATACCAAGCAAAATTAAAGCGAATGCGGCTAGTTTTTTCATTTGTTATTCCCCTTTACAATTCTTGTGTTGAATTTCAAATATTTTAAGGTCATTTTATAGAAGGAAGTTGTAAGTGCCTTTAAGCCGATGATGAGTAAAATCGTAATAGAGCTTGTAATCAAGCCTATCGTCAATGCCTGCGGCATAGTAAATGTACCGTTCCATAAGCTCTCCACCATGATTCCGATACCGCCTACGCCTATTCCCAAAGCTGACGCCCATAAAGCAATAATGACTGACGCCAGAGCCAGATAGGGGCCTAGAACGAATATAATATTGAATAAACCAAGGCTTGCTGTTGCAAATACAGCCTTAGAGAGCTTTCCGAAGCCCTTGTTCGTCTCTGCCTGATTAACTCGGTATCCAAGCAGCATCTCGTTCGCAATCATTCTTGGATCTCCCAGCTCGCTTGCTGCTTGCTCCTCGGTTTGACCATTCTCTACCGCTTGCTGAAAATGAAGATAATAATCGTACAGCCATTCCTTCCGCTGCGGCTCTGGAATGACTTTGAGCATGCTCTCAAGCTCCAACATATATCGATCTCTTGTCGTCATGGTCTTAAACCTTCCTCTACAATTTCATTTACGGATTGCGTGAAACTTTCCCATTCAGCAATTAGATTGCGCATATGACTCCAGCCCTCTGCTGTTAATTGATAATATTTCCGAGGCGGGCCTTCAGTTGATTCCTTCAAATAGGTTGAGAAATAGCCATCCTGCGTCAATCTGCTTAGTAATGGATATACGCTTCCGACAGCTACTTCAAACTTTTCGGAAATTTTAACAGCCAGCTCGTAGCCGTACCGATCTCCCCGTGTCGCAAGCACAAGAACGCATATTTCAAGCACGCCCTTTTTAAATTGAATGTTCATTTCGTGTCCTCCATCATTGAAGTTCATTCTTCGGTACTGTATGTGGAAAGATACTAAGCATAACTTACTATTAATCAATACAGTATAGCACTGTACAGCAATTCCGTCTTTTGTATAATTTACCACATGCTATTCTACAATGCAAGATAGTGTGCAAAAAAGAATACCTACAACCTAACGGCTTCCGCACGTTGGTTGAAGGCATTCCTGTTCACAACTTAGTTTACGCTAATGAATTTACCTGTTGCTTGTGACTCAAATGCACACAAGATAACTTTCAAAGAAGCACGGCCATCTTCACCGCTTACAGCAGGTGTTGTGTTCGTAAGAATGCTTTCCAAGAAAGCATTGACTACGCCGCTTGTCTCTTGCTTATCGTTAGTTGAGATTGCGCCTACTTTATGCTTCTCAACTGTGCCGTTGCGCAGTTCTACGATTACTTGATCGTCAGGATGCGTACCGATTTTCATAACGCCGTTCTCGCACCACAAAATAGTGCTGTTGTCCTCACCCTTATAGTAAGTCCAGCTTGCTACAAGCGTGCCGATTGCACCGCTCTTCATACGAAGCAAGCATGATGCGTTATCATCAACATCGGTATCCTTATCAAGCGTGCCAACAAATCCAGCTACTTCTGAAACTTCGTCGTCAAGCATCCAGCGAATAAGATCGGATTTATGAACGCCAAGATCGCCCATTGCGCCCATAGTAGCTTCTGGCTTACGGAAGAACCAGCTCTCTGCGCCATCGATGCTCCAGCCATCTGGACCAGGGTGACCAAATGATGTGCGGAATGTAAGTACTTTTCCTAGAATGCCGGATTGCAATACTTGCTTCGCTTTAACATGCGGCGGCATGAAGCGTTGGTTATGGCCAACCATCAAGTGAACGCCGTTTTTCTTAGCTGCTTCAATCATCGCTTCCGCTTCTTCATCTGTTACAGCCATTGGTTTCTCAACAAGAACATGAGCGCCCGCATTAGCTGCAGTAATAGACATTGGAGCATGCAATGCATTTGGCGTACATACGCTTACTGCATCAGGTTTGATTTCTGCAAGCATCGTTTCAAAATCAGCAAACGCTTTGCCGCCATGCAAGTTAGCATAGTGTTCTGCGCGCTCGATAATTGGATCTACGAATGCAACAAGCTCAACATTCTCATGAGCTRCATATTCCGGGATATGACGGTATTTCGAAATCGATCCGCAACCTATAACTGCTATACGTACTTTAGACATGAATATTTTCCCCTATCTATAATTAATTAGATTATTATTTGTTCAAAAAATTAGTTTTCAACCATTCCATGCTTTCTGCAACAGCTTCAATCGGAGGATTCGCACAAGTGTCCTGCTCAACAATAATCCATTCTACAGATGCTTTGGAGGCAGCATCAATAATAGGAAGAAGCGGCAAATCGCCACGGCCAAGCTCTACTGTATCGATTTGCCCACCCTTCTCACCAGCGCGGAAGTCCTTCAAATGAAGAAGCGGCAAACGTCCTGCGTATTTTGCAATGTAAGCAAGCGGATCTACACCGGAGTATTGTACCCAGCCGATATCCATTTCAACTTGCAGATATTGCGGATCAATCCGCTCATACAAAGCGTCAAATACGATTTGGCCGTCGATTTCAACTTCAAATTCAAATTCATGGTTGTGGTAAGCAAAAGAAATGCCTGCTTCACGGAAACGCTTACCATACTCTTCAAATTTCACGAGATGTCCACGCCATGCTTCTGTATCACGAGCATCTACCGGCAACCAAGGACAAATGGCATATTTCGCTCCAATGGTTTGAAGATAAGCAATTTCCTCATCAAGATTGCCTTCAAGCAGATGCAAGCCGACGTGGCTGCCGATTGCTTTCAAATTCAATTCTTGAAGCAGGTTGCGCATGTCTTCAGCTTTGATATCACCGTATCCTGCAAATTCTACGCCCTCATAACCCATTGCTGCAACCTTGCGAAGCGTGCCTTCAAAATCTTGTGCGGTAGCGTCTCTTAACGTGTACAATTGCAAACCAATATTCATTCGTGACATGTGAGCTGCACTCCCTTATATTTATTATTTGATGTATTTGATTTTGTTTTCTGATCTTTATTATATCGACAGTCCTATGCGAAAACCAGTTGTATTATTAGTCTTTTCTTATGCGATTTTGGTCAATGCTCGTACAATGGCACTATAAAAGGGGCAGCTTCGGCCCAGCCTGCATACGGCTTAGACGAAGCTGCCTCTTATTTGTTTAGATATGAATCGTAAACGCCAGCTGCTTCGAGCCTGCAGCAATGTGCAGAACTGCATCCTTCACATCAGCTTTTACTCCTTCAACTGAACGAATTGGACCTAGCCCCTTCAGTGCCAACGAGAATGCTTTGCCGCTGCCCTCTAATTGAACAGTGATCGCTTCGCCTTGGCGTGTTGCAGAGATCGTCAATTCTGTATCGCCTTTGGTATTGCGTACAGCCGTTGCAGCTGTTTTTCCGTCTTCCAGATTATGAAGCACAAACTGTACGCCATCCGCATAATCATAATCTGGTTTAACCTCATTCGCTCCAAGCGCAATAATGGAATTAGGACGAACGAATAGTGGAAGGCTAAAGAAGTCATATTTCTCTTTGCGCCATGTGCCGCCTACTACAATTTCTCCAGATAACAGATGAGTCCATTTTCCAGCTGGCAAATAATATGTTACATGACCCTGCTCGTTGAAAATAGGAGCTACCAGTATAGAGTCGCCCAGCATGTATTGGCGGTCCAGCATTTCGCTGGTTGGATCTTCTGGGAACTCAAGCACCATGGCACGCATCGAAGGCAAGCCCAACTCAGTTGCTTGAACAGCTGTATTAAATAAGTAAGGCATGATCCGGCATTTCAGCTTCGTGAAGAAGCGAGTAACATCTACCGCTTCCGTATCGTATGCCCAAGGCACTCTATACGATTTGCTTCCGTGCAGGCGGCTATGGCTGGACAGCAGACCAAAGGCTAACCAACGCTTGAAGACATGCTCTGGCGCAGTATTCTCGAATCCGCCAATATCGTGGCTCCAGAAGCCAAAGCCCGACAGCCCAAGCGACAAGCCGCCGCGCAAGCTCTCTGCCATGGACTCATAATCCGCATAACAGTCACCGCCCCAATGTACGGGAAATTTCTGGCCGCCTGCCGTAGCTGAACGGGCAAACAAAGCGGCTTCGTTTCGGCCAAGCTTCTCTTCAAGCACTTCAAATACGACTTTGTTATAAAGCTGAGTATAGTAATTGTGCATTTTCATCGGATCGGAGCCGTCAAAATAAGCGACATCGGTCGGAATACGCTCACCGAAGTCAGTTTTGAAGCTGTCCACACCCATATCGACAAGCTCACGCAGATAACTTGCGTACCACTCGCATGCTGCTGGATTAGTGAAATCAACGAGCGCCATGCCTGGCTGCCACAAATCCCATTGCCATACATCGCCGTTTGGCTTTTTCACCAAATAGCCATTTTGTTTGCCTTCCTCGAACAAGCGCGAGCGCTGAGCAATGTAAGGATTGATCCACACGCAAATTTTAAGCCCTTTTTCTTTGAGGCGCGACAGCATCCCGACAGGGTCTGGGAATACCCGCTCATCCCATTTGAAATCCGTCCAATGAAACTCACGCATCCAGAAACAGTCGAAGTGGAACACATGCAATGGAAGATCACGTTCCGCCATGYCATCGACAAATGAATTAACTGTTGCTTCATCATAGTTAGTCGTAAATGAAGTGGTAAGCCATAATCCAAATGTCCATGCCGGCGGCAGCGCTGGCTTGCCAGTCAAATCTGTATATCTATGAAGAACATCCTTCATGCTTGGACCATCGATAATGAAATATTCGAGTGATTCTCCTGACACACTGAATTGCACTTTTTTCACTTTTTCCGAAGCGATCTCGAATGATACCAGCTCTGGATGATTGACGAATACACCATATCCCTTATTGGTCATGTAGAAAGGAATATTTTTGTACGATTGCTCCGAGCTTGTGCCCCCGTCTTTGTTCCAGAGATCTACTACTTGTCCGTTTCTTACGAAAGGCGTGAAGCGCTCGCCAAGGCCATATACCCACTCGCCAACACCAACATCTAATTCTTCGCGCATAAACGTATTGCCGTTGTCTTCTTTAATGTAGGCCATCGATTTTTGCGTACTTCCCGTAATCCGCTCGCCCGCACGATAGAAATCCACCGCCCATACGGCTCCTTTACGGATATGAACGCTGAGGCTGCCGCTTGTTAGAACAGCCCGCTCATCGTTTTCTTCGATTACAACATGGTCACCAGTTTGCGAGGACAGCTCGAATACTGGGCCACGCTCCCGAACACCTGCATGATGCACAAGCTTAACGCCAATAATGCCTGGCAGCGGAGAATGAAAATGAACCGTTAATAACATCGTATCCAGCATATTAGAGCGATTATAGATAGGTTGTGGCGAAGCATAAGCCGTTAGTTTGCCATCCTTTTGCTCGAAATCATGGACTTGTACAGCCCCTAATACTTTGTATTCATCACGAATGAGCCAGTTGCCGTCTGTAAATTTCATCGACTGAACCAACCTTCCTGTTTAGTTTTATTTGCAATCCTATATAATTGCATTATACTGATAATTAATCGAATAATTCTAACAGAATACTGCTCATCTATAGCACTATTTTGACGATATGCCTCTATGGAATGGCAGCTAACTCGCATCAAGCACAGGAGGCCTCTCAAAATGGATCAAACAACTAGGCACGCCTTAAAAGAAGACCGGCTGCATGGCGACAATATGTTCCCGCTTGCCGCCTACTGGATTGAACATGAAGAGGCTGGCGTCCCCGTTCTGGATTGTCATTGGCATGCTGAAGCAGAGTTTTTTTATGTGCTTGAAGGTGAAGTGCTGTTCCAGATTGATACCGATTATTTCATTGTAAAAGCAGGTGAAGCTGTTTTTATAGACGGTGGCGACATTCATGCTGGACATGCACAAGGTGATACTGCCTGTTCTTTTTGCGCCATCGTGTTCGACACTCATTTGCTCGCCAGTGCCAGCTATGATGCCGTACAGGAACGGTTTATTTCACCGCTTCAAGACAAGAAAAAGACGTTTCCTAGACATATTCAGCCAAAAACAGAATGGGAAATCACGCTGCTTCAGCATTTGCAATGCATTATGAACGTATGTCAAAGTCAGAAGCCTGGTCATGAGACCGCGGTGAAGGGTCACTTTTATTTAATGCTTCATGAAATTGCCGCGCAAAGTAAATTTTGCAACAGAAGTGAAACAAGCAATGCCGACTCTACAAAAATTGACAGACTAAAGACCGCTATTGTTTATATGCAAAATCATTTCCAGCGCCCTATACGGATCGCAGAAATCGCTGATCAAATTCCGATGAGCGAAGGTCAGTTTTGCCGCTTCTTCAAGACGATGACCAGACAAACGCCAATTGAGTATTTGAATGCTTATCGAATTAGACAAGCAACGGAGCTGCTTTTG
Organism: Paenibacillus sp. TAF43_2; assembly: GCF_052113545.1. Taxonomy (NCBI): domain Bacteria; kingdom Bacillati; phylum Bacillota; class Bacilli; order Caryophanales; family Paenibacillaceae; genus Paenibacillus; species Paenibacillus sp. TAF43_2. The sequence goes on along the minus strand of NZ_JBFRDK010000127.1, from coordinate 10,514 downwards.
AAGCCAGAGCTCAAAATAGCAGCTGTAGCGCTTGATGTCGGATTCGATCATATTAGTTATTTCGTCAAAGTTTTTCGCAAAATGATGAAATGCACGCCTTCCCAGTTCCGCAAAAAACAGCTTGAATCGTCAGATCGTCGTCCATAATAAGAAAAAACGTGTATGATTTGGTCATTTACTCAAAAGTTACAGCTTTGTAACCAAATACTCACCGAATTTTAAGAATTATTTAATAATTGTACGTTACACTATAAAAAAAAATCCTTCGCGGGATGGAGGTCCATACTATGAAAACGATGCTGATGTTCCAAAATAAAACGATACCTGTCTATTTAACAGATACAAATAAGCAAGCCATTGAGAAATTGACCGCAGTACTTAATCGTAAACTGACAACAGGCAAAAACGCACTTAAAACATGTATCAAATCGCTAATTAGCGTAGAAATTGTAGGCAGTGAGGCAACGCTTCATTCTTATTTCGAACGTGACACTCTAACCATTTCCCTATATTAATCTAGACTTCCCATATACCGAAATACGAAGAGGGTGATCCTTTTGGTCTATACAGGCCATCAGGACACCCTCTTCTTTTGTTTACAACGTTCAAACGCTTTAATTAGTAAACATTAGAGTTGTGTAATTAACTTTCAAATTATATAATGTTAGCAAACATAACGGAATGAGGATCAATTGATGAACATAGAGGTTAACAGCCGCAATATCAAATTTCTTGAATGCTTTGCATCGGACACAAGAGTGAAGATCATTGAATTATTAAATATTAAACCAATGAACATTAAAGAAATAGCTGAAGCGCTAGGCATTTCGTCAGCCATCGTCACTAAACATATTCAGAAGCTAGAAGAAGCATCCATTATTACGACAGAAAGTGTGCCCAGCACGAGAGGCCGCCAAAAGGTGTGCCATCTCACACTCGATTCTGCTACGCTGCAATTTCGTGTGAAGGAGCAAACCATTCAAAATAGGTATGCCGTATCCATTCCAATTGGTCAATATTCCTCTTATGAAGTAAAACCTACTTGCGGACTGACATCGGACACCAAAATTATCGGCATGGTGGATGACCCGCGCTACTTCTCCGATCCTGAGCATGTGAAGGCATGCCATCTGTGGTTCGGAAGCGGCTATATTGAATATCGCATTCCTAATTATTTAGTAGGAAAACAATCGGCAAAAAGCATTTCCATATCGCTTGAAATATGCTCGGAAGCACCGCACTACAACGAGAACTGGCCTTCCGATCTTTCCTTTTATATTAATGACATCTTGCTCGGAGTATGGACTTGTCCAGGAGACTTCGGTGCAGTAAAGGGTGTGTATACGCCTAGCTGGTGGGATTTGGGGACTCAGCATGGCTTGCTGAAACAAATAACCATCGACTCAGGAGGCTCCTTCATCGATGGCATTCGGATGTCTGATCGGACGATATCAGATCTTAATGTCGGCTTTGGCGACGACATCAGATTCCGCATATGTGCGCCGGAGACTGCAACCCACAGCGGCGGATTAAGCATGTTCGGCAAACAATTCGGAAATTATGATCAGGACATTCAAGTTTACGTCGCCTATTAGCAGCTACTTCTGCATAACATTCGGTTTGATATGGATATCTTCACGGTATTCCTTTGGCGACATACCGGTTTCATTGCGAAACACACGGTTAAAATGGCGGATATTCGTGAAGCCCGTATGTTCAGCTATCGTCGCAATTTTATTATCGGTTTGAACCATTTGCCGCTTCGCTTCAAAGATTCGAATCTCAGTAAGCCGCTCAACGAAGGATTTCCCGGTTTGCTTCTTGAACAAGGTGCTGAAATATGCTGCATTTAAATAGACGGAATCGGCTACCTCTTTAAGCGTCAGCGCCTTGGAATAATGCTGCTCAATATATCGAATCGATTTTTCAATGGGATCATGCTCAGGCTGCGCCGTACTCTCAGCGATACATATAGCTAAACGAACGAGCAGCTGCGAGCATGCTTCCATCAGCTCTTCTCTGGAAGAGATCGAGCAAATATCAAATAAAACGGTTTTCATATCCTTCATGCCCAGCCACTGCTTCGTTAGCCGCAGCCGCCCTGCTGCTTCATAATAATGTATGAGCAATTTGCATAGCTGCTGATGCACGGTTTCCGGCGTTTTGGCATTAAGGCAAAGCTCACTAACGAAAGCATGGGCTGCCGCCGCGACCTGTTCCAGCTTCCCCTCATTCATGGCCAGGTCCAGCTTCTCCCACGACCATGTTTTCAGCTCGCCTTTGAAACGGTCATCCGTACCTAAATCACTGTAGACCAACACTTTATCTCCGCCAACGATGAGCCTGTGAAGCAAAGCAATTTCCGCTTCGTTGTACGCATCGGATATCGATTTAAAGCCTTTTGCCACCTGGCCTATGCCGATCGTGACCGTCATATTCGACAAGCTTGTAATTTGTCTGCGAATCGTCTCGCCTATTTCCCGCACGGCAGCCATCGCTTGGTCACTGTCCTCAATATTAAGCAGCGCCGCCACTTCCGTCTCCGACATGATGAAGCAAAAGCCATTTGTTCTCCTGCTCAGCACCTCTTGCACGAGCTGTTGAATATATAGTTGAAACAAAGAAGGATCAGCTTGATTATACCGCTCACTGCCGATTGAATTTTTGTCTAATTTCACAACCATGCAGGTGAAGAAAGGTTGATGAAAGTCAATCCCAATGGTCCGAAGCAGCTCCAAATCCGCTTCATTTACGCTGCCCTTCAGAAGGCCGGTTAACAGATGTTCACTGACATGCTGCCTAATCCGGTGCTCATCACGATGGGGGTTGCTGACGGGAACCGCTTGGCTAAGCTGCACTTTCTCTTTAAGCATTTGAAGCACCTTATCCAGCTCTTCGCGCTCAATCGGCTTCATCATATAATCCTTCGCGCCTTGCCTCATCGATTGTTGAATATAGACAAAATCATCAAACCCGCTGATAACGACGCATAACACATGCGGAAAACGCTCCTTCATCATCTGCTGCAATTGAATGCCATCCATGCGGGGCATCCGAATATCCGTCAGAATAGCTTCTGGCTCAAGCTCCTCCACCAGCTGCAATGCTTCATAACCATCCCGCGCTTCACCAACGACCTCCCATTCCGGGTCGAGTTCTATTATCATTTTGCGCAAGCCCTTTCGAAATATCGATTCATCATCTACAATAACGATTCTAGGCATGAGCATCCCCTTTCATTTGATCAGGCTTCTCAAATACAGCAGGAAAAGTCATCGTTACTTTCAAGCCTTGATATGGCATGCTCTCCAGCATTAAACCATACGATTCACCATAATGAAGAACAATTCTGCGATGGACATTTAATAATCCATTGCCGGAGCTGCCTCCTAAATCCTTCGAATGCTGCAGCCGACGGCGAATATCCGCAAGCTGCTCCTCCGTCATTCCAATGCCATCGTCTTCAATGACAATACGCAGCACGTTTTCTTCTATTTTGCAGGTTAATGTAATTCGCCCGTTGCCCACACCCTGATCGATGCCGTGGTTAATGGCGTTCTCGACAATCGGTTGAATAATTAAGGGAATGACCATACAGGTCAAAGAAGCTTCTTCTCGGTCTAATCGAAAATCGATCCGATCCTCATAGCGCATTTTTTGAATCGTCATGTAACCCAAGACATGTCCCAGCTCATCCTCAAGGTTGACATGTTCTTTCTGGCTGCTCAAGCTGTAACGCAGCAGCCTGCTTAAATTGTTCGTCATTTTGACAACCTCTTGATTGCCGTCGACTTCTGCATACATACTGATCGATCCAAGCGTATTATACAAAAAATGCGGATTGATTTTGCTTTGCAAAGCCGCAATCTGCGCATCCTTCTCGCGAATCTCTGTCTCATAAAGCAAGTAACCAAGCTCGCTTAGCTTGGATACCATCGTATTGAACGCTTTGCCCAAATGGCCAACTTCATCCCATTGCTTGACGGGAAAGGATACGAGAAGATCGCCGCGTTCCACCTTTCGCATGAGCCTAATTAAACCTCGCAGCGGCTCAGTTATTCGAAACGCAAGGAATACCGACATAAGCATAGCAAGACCCATACAAATGACACCAAACAGAATAATCGAATTCCGCATAATTAAACTGTCCTTCATCAGCTCCGACACCGGAACAACACCAACTGTCGTCCAATTGGTGATCGATGACGTCACGTAAGAAACGAGCTGCCGCTCTCCGTTAAGCGCAGCATGTGTAACCCCTTCCGGCGCTTTATCCTTATAAAGGCCTCCCAAAGCCTCTTGCGGCATCGTTCGATTTTTACCGACAACGACTCCGCCTTCTTGATCCATAATATATAAAGCTTCCTTCGTTCCGAGCGTAACCTGCGATATCATCTTATGAATGACCGTTGGATCTACATCAATAACGATATATCCAAGCTTTTTCCCGCTATCAAAGCTTCGCAGCTCCCTTGCAATAGAGAATACGGGATATACCGTTCCGCTGGTAGACTGAATATTGTGGGTTGTAATAAAAATCGATTGTCCGTTGCCGCCCTTCTCGTTTTGGAGCCACTGCGCATTCTCATCTAGTCGATACGTCGTGACATATTGGCTTTCCGGCAGTACAACATAGGATGCGCCGCTTTCCCCAAATAACGAGACGCCCACAATATCGATGCGGCCGTTCAGAAATACTTGGGAGACAAAGCTGTTTAATTGCTTGATCTCTTCCAGTGTCAAAGCCTGACCCTGCTCACGCTTGCTCTCTAGAAAAGCTGTAATTTGCTCATATTGATAGGGCATAAGCGTCAAACGATCTAATTCTGCCATATAAGTATCCAGATTTAGCGTCAGCTGCTTCATCGTCTGCAGTTGATAGTCGCCGACCTTCTGCTCAAGCGTCGAAGCAAACCGAGTGAAGGCGAAATACCCCATAACGCTGAGTGGAAGCACGATGAGTATAAAGTTTATGAGTATGAGCTTTCGTGCCAGCTCCTGATTTTTGAACCACCCAATCACCGCGAGTACCCGCTTCATAGCTATCTCCTTACTTCCTCAGCTCGATGTTCACCCTTTTCACGGCTGCTTGCAGCGTTTCCTCAGGCGTTTGCTCCGAATAATTCATTTTTTCAAATTCTTGAATTAAAATTTCAACGATCGACCATTGCCGGACATGGCGCGGCCAATAAGCTACATAGTTTGCGGAAGCTGCATAAGAGCTTCTGTAATTCAAGCTGTTAAACGGTTCGCTGGCAACGACCTTTGTCATGCTTGGCACATGGCCCGCTTCCGCCCACATCGCACCGTTTTCTACACACCATTTGACAAAAGTAAGCGCCGCTCGCTTCTTCTCATCCGTCATCCCATGCTTGGTTGGTATGGCAATGGTGTGCGAATCTCCCCATACCGCAGCGCGGTCGAACAACGCAGGCATTGGAATTACGCCAAAGTCCAAATTTTTTGCTTTCTCAAAAGCACCCGTTCCCCACATCCCTGTAATTAGCACCGCAGCTTTTCCATCATAAAAAAGCTTGAATGCATCATTAATATCAGGCGGAATAAGCTCTTTTTTGTACAAATCATTCATATAGCTTAGCGCTTGCAGCGCTTGCGGATTGTTGAATACAGCAGCACTTGCATCCTCATTATAGAAGCTGCCCCCGCCGTCTATTTGGTTATAAAGACTCCACCAAAGCCATACGGAATCAATCCGAGTACTCGGCTGAGCCATCGGCGCAATGTCGGCTGGTATCGAAGACTTAAGCTTCTGCAGGAAAGCTTCGAATCCCGCAGCTCCTGCTCCGATCAATGGCTTATCCGCCTCATCAATTAGACCTGCTTTACGCAAATAGGTTTTATTGTAAAACATAACAAGCGCATGCGTATCAAGCGGCACGGCATAAGGGATTCCGTCATACATAGTAGAATCGAGAATATTGCGATTAAAGCCCGACCAGTCCAGCCCGATCTGCTTAGCAGGCTCTGTCAGATTCTCGATATAGCCGTTTTGAACGAACTGCGGCAAACTTGTCTGATGCAAAATCGCAAGCTCCGGCGCATTGCCAGACATTATCGCCGTTTTTAGCCTCGTGTAATAGTCATCCAATCGAGAGTTTACTTGCACAACGTTAATCGTCGGATTCTCTTCATTAAATCGCGTAACCATTTCCGTCATAAACTGATTGTCGCCGCCGCTAAACGGCGTCCAGTACTCAAGCCTTATAGCCTCAGGCTTCGTCTCTTCTTTCTGCTGATTTGCTTCTTGCTCGGAGGCGCAGCTTGTCAAGGCAATGACCAGAAGACCAATTAGTGTATAGGAGACCCACGGCGCGCTCCTTTTTTTTATATTCATGTCTAGCGCCTCCGTTGCCTGAGTTGTTAGTTAGTTTCTATCGGATACAACATCGATATAATCGATTTCAAGCGGCCCGGTCGCATTTCCAAATTGCAAAGCATTGTCATCTATTTTCAGCTTTACGCTTACGGTTATCTGCTGCACTGCATCTGCCTCGCTTGCGGGAATGCTTATCTTTTGTACTCGTCCGCCATTAACCTTCAGCTCCAGCATCTGATTGCTTCCTGTTCGATTAGCCACACTTAAATGTAAAGCATATTTCCCATTCATCGGAACTCTAACATGATCCAATCGAATCGCGTCCTTATCACCCTCTGCCAATTGAACAGAACGGCCATTCGATTTTGTCGAGCTTTCAATAAGCTCACTGTATGATGAGAACTGCGCGTACTCCGCTTCAAAACGTGGAATTTCAATCGCCGAGATCAGATTAGCTGCCTGGTTTCCTATAAAAGATAGCTTGTTTTGCCCTTCGTTCAGCGCAATTGAAGCATATACATATCCCACTTCATTTGGCTTAGTAGGTGGAAGTATAATTTCTGCACCAGCCGCATCATTTACATTGACCTGAATACGCTGCTCTGTTGCCGCATCGTTTGTGTAATGGACTAATAATGGGGCATCCGTATCAAGTGATGAGGATATCCCGCTGAAAACTAAGTTGTCTTTATCAGCAGCTGCTGCATGCTCAGCACGGATTAATCCTGTGCCCGCCGGTACTTCAATTGGTGTTGCAAGCGATAATGGAGAACCAAAGACAGGCAAACCATCCTTCTGCCATTCAATCCGCTGGGCACGCGCCTTTCGATTATTCCAGCCGTCCCCTTGACCGCTTGTCGCATGATAGACGATCCAATCCTCGGTTCCGTCTGGCGAGGCAACAAACGTATTGTGACCAGGACCGTAAACCTCAGCATCTCCATCCATTTGCATAAGCGGCTGCTCAGCTTTTGTCCATTTCGCCGGATCAAGCGGATCTGCTCCCAGCTCTAATGACAATAAGCCTATGCTATAGAACGGTGTCCAGCTTCCCGCACCAGAATAGGCAATCCATACACGGCCGTCTTTTTTCAAAATCGCTTGGCCCTCATTAATGAACGGAGGTCCGCCTGCTCTCTCCCACTCCAAATCCGGCTCGCTAAGCAATACTCGCGGTCCGCTAATCGTGTATGGATTGCTCATCGGTGCAATGTACGTATTTTGTTGTACATTTAAATCGCCTTCCCAGCCCGACCATACAAAATACAGCTGCCCCTCATGCTCAAGCGCTAGGCCGTCAATAGCCCATTTGTTTGTCGCATCCGTCACTTGACCTTTAAACGCATAGCTGCCCATCGGATCGCTGGTCTCCGCTTCGAGCGCATACATGCGATGGTTTTCATTTTCACCGTTATCTGCTGCAAAATAGATATAAAACTTTCCTTGAAGATATTGAATTTCCGGCGCCCACAAATTTGCCGAATACATCGTATCCACAGGCGGGTACCATACCACCTTCCGCTCTGCTTGATTGAAGTCGAGCGATCTTGATTTCATAAGCATAATATCCGTTCCGTTATGCGTAAACGTCATATAATAAAATCCATTGACGTAAATGATGCTCGGATCTGGTGTGTCCATAGATGCTAACGTATTTTTGAACGTTCCACCATGCCCATTATAAGCTCCCGCAGCCGTAGTGTCATGATTCATTTTATTCACGATCCAAGCCCCCAAAATAATAATAATTACCGCAATCAAAGATGCGATCAGAGTTATACGCTTACGATTAAGTTTCATGCCATTCCCTCCGCTTACTCGCCAACATGGACAGAAAGAGACCTTATCGGTCTCTTCTCCTTGCCATATCGGTGTAATCATTGATTATTTCACTGCCGATTGTGTAATGGCTCTCACAAAGGAACGCTGTCCAAGAATGAACACAATAACGACTGGCAGCGTTGCGACTGTCGTCATTGCCATAAGCTTGCCGTAGCTTTGGGTATAGCTTCCTGTTGCCATCATCGCTATACCCGCCGTGATCGTGCGCATCTCTGGTGATGTTGTCGCATAAAGCGGCCATACAAAATCGTTATAAATCCCCATAAAAGTGAAGATGGCTAATGTCACCATAATAGAAACGGCGGATGGCAATAAAATACGAGCATAAATTTGCCACTTGTTCGCTCCGTCAATACGCGCCGCTTCTTCGATTTCCTTTGGAAAGGAGGCGAAAAACTGATAGAGCAAAAAAACCCCAAACGCCCCCGCAGTTGCCGGCAAAATCAGTGCGGGATACGTATTGATTAAATTGAGGGCATTAAATTCCAAATACATGGGCAGAAACGTGAGCACGCCAGGAATCATAAGTGAAGCGATAAATAAGGAAAGCATAATTCTGCGAAGCGGCAAATCGTTTAATCTCGCCAATGCGTAAGCCGCCATAGAATCGATAATGAGTACGAGAATGGTGCCAATGAGCCCAACCGACAAGGAGTTAACAATCCAGCGCGTAATAGGTACGTTCATTAGTTCACCGGTCAAGCCTTGTACGAAGTTATCGATCGTTGGTTTTATCGGAAAAAAGTTCATTTTCCCAGACAATGCTTCGAAATCATTTTTAAACGATGTTGAAATCATCCAAACGAGCGGGAGTAGGAAAAATACCGCAATGATTATGGCAAGCACGATAAGCCACAACTTTTTTGTCTTTACCATTTAAACCTCTCCCTTTCTGCCGCTCGTCAGCTTGAACTGTACGATGGATATAATAATAATGAGCAGTGCCATAACGATTGCCATCGCTGAAGCTGAACCTACTTCTTTGCGTAAAAAGGCTTGATCCAGCACATTGATGAGCAGCACCTTCGTTGTATCGCCGGGTCCGCCGCGTGTCAATAAATAAGGCTGCGCATAAATATTAAAGGAAGCAATCGTCGATGTTATCATAATGAACAGCATAACCGGACGAATCGACGGTAGCGTTATTTTCGTAAATTTATTCCATGCGTTTGCCCCATCAATCGAAGCAGCTTCATAGAAATCCTCTGGCACTTCATTTAGTGCATTTATAAAAATAATCATATTGAAGCCAATTGTCCACCAAAGCGTCGTCACAATAAGCGAGATCCACGCCCATGGCGTATCCGTTAGCCAAGGAATGCTGTTGATGCCAAGCTTCGCAAGCATACTATTAAGAAAACCGGCATTCGTATCGAACATCATCAGCCAAATGACCGCCATAACGGAAGCTGACAACGCGTACGGAAGAAAATAAAAGGTACGAAACAAACCGCGTATTTTGGCAGGCAGCGCATTAACAAGCATCGCTAATGACAACCCAACAATGATTAAGAGTGGAACCGAAAATAAGACAAATTGAGCGGTTACCCACAACCCTCTAAAGAAAATATCATTGAGATATGTGCCTGGCGTGAAAATTTTGATGTAGTTGGCAAGTCCAACAAATTCATGTTCCTTCGATAGCAGCTCGAAATTTTGAAGGCTGATATATACGCCGTACAGAATCGGGAACAGCAAAAAAATACTGAACGCTGCTAAGTATGGCAGTACGAATAAAAAAGAAGTGAATCGTGACGCAAATGTCGTTTTCAATCGGAGTCCCCCTGACGCTTTCCATATTTTCTAGCACAAGCAATCGCAGCTTTAGAAGATGGGAACGGACTCTGCAATTCCCATCCTCCTCGCTGCTTACGAATATTTATTTTTTCATTGCTTGCTTCGATTTGGCTGCCGCATCATCAAGAGCCTTTTGTGCATCTTTTTTGCCAAGCAATGCATTGTTCAGCTCGCCCCAGATTGGCTCAGAGATCGTGCCCCAGTTCAATACATTTGGCGCAAATTGTACATAAGAAAATGCCGATGCTACATTGTTTTGGAACGTTAGCGCTTTAAACGCATCACTCTCAAGCATTGGTTTCGATGCCAGCGCTTGACCGGATTCCGCCCAGTCCATGGAATTAGTAGATACGTATTTCAAGAAATCGCCGATACCTGCTGTTTTGGCTGCATCCGTTACGCTTTTTGGAATAACGAAGCCATGGGAGCCTGCGAATACCGCTTGCTTCGCTTTACCGATTTGTGGAACAGGGGCAACGCCATAATTTAATCCTGCTTCATCAAATTGTGATTTCATCCACGGGCCGTTGAATTGGAT